>PUNB01000096.1 GCA_003552565.1 Lentisphaerota bacterium | reverse complement strand
CGGCGCAAGGCACCGGATACCCTGAGGTAGAGACTGGTGCGGCATAAAAAACTTTGTCTCGAACCTTGTCCCGAACCTTGTCCAGTGTTTTTTGACTTTGGAATCAGCTTCGGGACAAAGTTCGGGACAAGGTTAACAACGCGAAGTCTCACATAAGCTTGACCGCCGGCGCAACACTGAAACCTGAAACCCTGGTCTACATAAGGAGTTACCAAAATGTTTGATGCATTAATCAGGGAAATCGTCAAGTTACTTCTGCGTTTACGTTATCGGGTCCGGATAAAAGGTCTGGAAAAGATAAAACAGCAGGGGACGGAGAAAATTCTGTTCCTGCCGAATCATCCAGCTTATATTGACCCATTAATTCTGTACGCCTGGCTGCACAGCGAGTTTCGGCCTTTCGGCTACGGCCTGGAAAAGTACCTGGAAAAGCCGGTGATTCGATATTTGACCCGGCGCATGGGCGTGCGGGCCTTGCCTGATATTTCCGAGGAGGGGACGGCGGCGCGGGAGACAATCCAGCAGAAACTGGCGGCCGGGGTGGAGGATTTAAAGGGCGGCTCCAATCTCATAATCTGGCCCGCCGGCAGGGTAAGAAGAAACAGCTCCGAGACGATTGGCGCCAACAGCGCTGTCGAAACTCTGGTTAAAGGCTGTCCGGAAGCGCGGGTGGTGCTGATCAGAACCAGCGGTCTATGGGGCAGTGTCTTCAGCTGGGGTGCCGGCAGACCGGAGTTCAGTCGGATGTGGCGGCTTGGAATCAAAACCCTCTTAAAGAATTTTATTTTTTTCACCCCGCGGCGGGAAGTCACAATCGAACTTGAGGAACCGGCTGATTTCCCCAAACAGGCTGATCGCTTCACGCTGAATCGTTATCTGGAAGATTTTTATAATCAAAGTCCGGAATCGAATCTTTACGTTCCTTACACTGTATGGGAGAAACTGGCCGGTGCTCAGCCCCGGCCCCGGCCGGAACCGGAGAGCCGGTTGAAGAACGTCGACGCCTCCCAGGTTCCTTCCTCCATCCGGGAAGCAGTGACCGCTTATCTTAAAGAGACGGCCGGGGTTTCCGACCTGGATGATGAGCAGGATCTGGGCGCCGACTTAGGGCTGGATTCTCTGACCAAGACTGACATTGTCCTGTGGCTGGAAAAAGAATTCGGTTTCTCACAGAGCGGTGTTTCGGCTTTGAAAACTGTCGGCGATGTCATGCTGGCGGCCGCGGGGCAGCTTTTTGTGGAGGAAGAAAAGCCATTGCAAGAACCTTCAAAGAAGTGGTTCGCGAAAACCTCTTCGGAACCGCTTCGGCCGCTGCCCGCCGATTCGATAAATCAGGCTTTCCTGCTGCAGGCCGCGCTGAGTCCGGGAGCGGTGGCGGCGGCGGATCAGATTTCCGGAGAAAAAACCTACCGGCAGATAATCACATCCTGCATGGCTCTGCAGCCGGTTCTGCGGGAACAGGAAAATGAACGGGTGGGAATTATGATGCCCGCTTCGGCCGGCGCCGCGATTGTTTATCTGGCGGTTCTTTTCGCTGGTAAAACACCGGTGATGGTGAACTGGACGCTCGGTTCGGGGCCGGTGGCGCAATGTCTGGAATCGGTCAACGCCGGCAAAGTAATCACCTCGAAAAAGTTTTATTCCAGAGTTAAAGAGCAGGGGTTTGATTTTTCCGCCTTCGAAGACAGGCTTTGTTTTCTCGAAGATATGGCGGGCCGAATTACCTTGTTCAACAAATTAAGGGCTTTGTTCGGCGCCTGGTTCAATTGGTCGGCGCTGCGGGATGTCCAGCCGACTCAAGATGCCGTTATCCTTTTCACCAGTGGCTCCGAGACGGTGCCGAAGGCGGTGCCGCTTACCCATCAGAATATTCTCGCCAACCTCGCCGATGTCACCAGTGTGGTGGATATAGAGAAAAGGGAAAGAATCATGGGCTTTCTGCCGCCGTTTCATTCCTTCGGCCTTACTTGCACAATCCTGGTGCCGCTTCTGTGCGGATCGCCGGCGGTTTATCATCCCAACCCCATGGAGACTGGTGTGATCATCCGAATCATCGCCGCCTATAAAGTCAATATTGTCATGGGTACGCCGACATTCCTGAGAGGCATTGTCAAAACCGGCAGTCAAGAGCAGCTGCGGAGTATGCGCCTGGCTGTGACCGGGGCGGAGAAGTGTCCGGATGAGGTTTACCGGACGGCCCGTGAAAAATGTCCCGACACCACCATCCTGGAAGGATACGGGGTTACCGAATGCAGTCCGATCATTGCGCTGAACGACCTGCATAAGCCGGTCCAGGGCAGTATCGGCCGGGTCCTGCCCTCTCTTGAGTACAGGCTGCTGGACCCGGAGAGCCGCGAGCCGGTTTCCGTGCCCGGAAGGGGAATCCTGGTGGTGCGCGGGCCGAGTGTTTTCCGGGGGTACCTCAACAACCCCGGGAAAGAACCCTTTGTCGAAGTCGAGGGAAAGAAATGGTACGATACCGGCGACCTGGTTTACGAGGACGAAAACTCCGTGCTGTTCTTCCAGGCCAGACTGAAAAGGTTCGTTAAGATCGGCGGTGAAATGATTTCTCTGCCGGCGATCGAAGCGACCTTGAACAATGCTTTCGCGGGGGAGGAGGATGAAGGGCCGCTCCTGGCCGTGGAAGCTGGTGAAACAGACGCTGGGCCGGAAATTATCCTTTTCACTGTCAGAGATGAAATCACCCGGGAAAAGGCCAACAATGCGCTGCGGCAGGCCGGCATGTCCGGTTTGCAGCATATTCGAAGAGTGAAAAAAGTGGAAGAAATTCCTCTGCTGGGCACCGGCAAGATTGATTATCGCACCCTCAAGAAAAGTATAGATTTATGATTTTTACAAGGAGATCAGTCTATGTGGTGGAAATGGCTGCCATGGAGAATATTAGTTCGTAAGTTCGCTCGTGCCCGCGGTTTTATGGACCCTTTGACCGTGCTTTCCCGGCTTCGGCGCTTTTCGCAGCCTTCGGAGGTCATGGAACCGATCGAGCTGCTGCGGGCCGGCTTCGCTTTTCACGCCCGCGGCTTGATGAACAGTCGAGCTATTCAGCAGAATCTTGATTGGGTGTGGCCTTACTGGGTGGAAAAGCAATTCAATCCCCGCGATTCTTCGTTCGTTCCCCGGGCCTTTTCTCTGACCCATGTTAATCTGACTCATCGCAATTGGACCGCTTTGGGGGTGCCCGACTATGAAGAGCTGCCGATCGTCGATCCCCGCGGCTTGGTGACACCCTGTTTTGACGGCTGGTCCCTTGACGGCTGGATATTTACCGACAGCGGCGAGCTGGTGGCTCCCTCGCGTCTGACGGAAGCAGAGGTCGAGCAGAAACTTAGGTTCGATCCGCAACTGAGAATCGAAACCCGGACTCGCAAGGGCGGGGCGCGATTGGATTCAAAAGTGGAAACCGTTATTTGCCGGGAAACACCGCGG
Organism: Lentisphaerota bacterium; assembly: GCA_003552565.1. Classification (GTDB taxonomy): domain Bacteria; phylum Verrucomicrobiota; class Lentisphaeria; order Oligosphaerales; family PUNB01; genus PUNB01. Next base: position 3,413 of record PUNB01000096.1, on the reverse strand, counting down.
TGTGTGCTCTCTGTAACGGCCCGGGCGGAGGAGCCGGCCTGGCTGGTGCTGGCTCTCAGGCCTTATAATCCCGAAGGGATCAGCTTCATAAACAAATTGGCGTTGAGTCCGGAAAGAAAGTGCTGGCTGGTGGAAGGAAGGCGTCGGGTGGATTTTGAGAGATCGCCGGAAAAACATCTGGTCTCTGAATATTCAAACGGGGATGTGGCGTTGGGATTGTCTGGTTCCGCCGACAATAATCAGGTCAGCTGTCCAGTGGGGATGGCTACCGCCGCCGCTATGTTCAGAATGAAACAGGGGCGGGAAAATGGCGGCTCTAAGCAGTTTACAGCGACAGTTAAGGCTTCGGTTAACCTGATTGACGCGGCGAAACCGGAGCCGCCTTTCTATAATTTACAGACTGAGGCCGAAGAGGCCGCGGCGAAATGGCGGCGGGAGCTTGCCTCCCTCCCCAGTATGCTTTTGCCCGACAAGAAGTATCAGTTTCTTTTCGACGCGGCCGTCCGTTCCATGATCCTGCATAGTCCGAAGGATGTCTATCCCGGACCCTATACTTACAAAAGATTCTGGTTCCGTGATGCCGCCTTTATACTTAAAGCTATGCTTTGTGTCGGCCTGAAAGGAAGAGTGAGGAGTGCTCTGGAGCGTTTCCCGGATTATCAGACGGCCTTTGGGTACTTTCGTTCGCAGGAAGGAGAATGGGATTCCAACGGCCAGGCGCTATGGATATTGGAGCAATACTTTTCATTCACTCGGGAAGCTGTGCCCAAAAAAATACTGCATTCGATTGAACAGGGTGGAGAGTGGCTGATCCGCAAAAGGCTGCCGTTGGAGGCGGGGCCATTGTACGGCGGTTTGCTGCCTGCCGGTTTCAGTGCTGAGCATTTGGGGGCGAACGATTATTACTATTGGGATGATTTCTGGGCGGCCGCCGGGCTGAAAAGCGCCGCCCGGATAATGCGGCGATATGATAAAGAAAAAGCTTTTCGCAAATTTACTGAACAGGCGGAGGACATGCTTGAGTCGGTGGTCCGCAGCTTGAAACAAAGTGAAAAAAGGCTCGGAGGAAAAGCTATGCCGGCGGCGCCGACCCGGCGGCTGGATGCCGGGACAATCGGATCCCTGGCTCCCGGTTATCCATTGCGGTTATGGCCGGAGAATGATTCGCGATTAGTCGAAACAATGAATTTTCTTTTTAATTCCTGTCTCCTGAACAACGGCTTTTTTCAGGATATGATTCATTCCGGTATCAATCCATATTTGACCTTGCACTTGGCCCAGACCTTAATGCGCGCGGGCGACAGTCGTTTCTTCCAGCTTGTCCAGGCCACGGCCGACCTGGCTTCGTCGACCGGTCAGTGGCCGGAGGCGGTCCATCCCTTTACCGGCGGCGGCTGTATGGGGGATGGACAGCATGTATGGGCCGCGGCGGAATGGATTATGATGATGCGGAACAGCCTGTTATACGAAGAGACTGCAAGCGACCGGCTGGTTTTCGGCGCCGGGGTTAAACGCGATTGGCTGGAGTCCGGTCAAGAGATTGTTTTTGTCAATGCTCCTGTTCTGTGGGGGAGAGTCTCTGTGCGATTTTTTCGTCAACAGAATAATAAAGTTAAATGTCAGTGGTCAGCGGAGTGGAACAATCATCGGCCCGGCGCGGTGGCGGTGCGGCTGCCTGATTGTCAACAACAGCTGATGGAGCCGAGGGAAGAGGGAGAAATCACTCTTACAATGAAGGCTGAATCAGAAGACAATTAAGAGGTTCAGGAAAGCTTATGCGAATAATCATGATGACCAACACCTATCTCCCGCATGTCGGCGGGGTGGCGCGTTCGGTTTCTTTCTTTGTCACTGAATTAAGAAAGCGCGGACACAAGGTGCTGGTGGTCGCGCCGCAGTTCAAAGGAATGCCGAAAGAGGAAGAAGACGTGCTTCGAATTCCGGCTCTGCAGAACTTTAATGGCAGTGACTTTTCGGTTATCATCGGCACTCCGCCCCGCCTTTTGTCCAGACTGAAAAAACTGCGGCCGCAGATTATTCACTCGCATCATCCTTTCCTTCTCGGCTCCACGGCGCTGCGGGCGGCGGCAAGATTTCAGCTGCCTTTGGTTTTTACCCATCATACAATGTATGAACAATATACTCACTACGTTTCCGAAAATTTCCCGAGGATGCGTCAGTTTGTGGCTGATCTTTCAACTGGCTACGCCAATCTTTGCAACCAGGTTGTCGCTCCAAGTCAAAGTGTAGCTTCAATTCTGCGTGAGCGCGGAGTGGAAGTGCCGATTTCCATAATTCCCACCGGTATTGATACTGCCGGCTATGAGCAGGGTGACGGCGCCGCCTGGCGGAGTTTTTTAGGTATAAAGCCCGAAGCGCGAGTGATAGGTTTTGTCAGCCGTCTGGCGCCGGAGAAGAACCTTGGTTTCCTGGCCCCGGCCGTGGCTGAAGCGATAAAGAATTCTTCTTCAGAGATTCATTTCCTGGTGGTCGGCGACGGTCCTTCGGCGGAGGAGATAGAACAGATATTTCAAGAGGCGGGGATTGCTGACAGACTGCATTTGACCGGTAAACTGCAAGGGCGGAATCTGGTTGACGCGTATCACGCTATGGACATATTTACCTTCGCCTCCAAATCCGAAACTCAGGGACTGGTGCTGGCGGAAGCGATGGCGGCAGGTCTGCCGGTTGTCGCTTTGGACGCACCGGGGGTTCGAGAGGTGGTGGCGGACAAACAAAACGGTTTGCTGTTGAAGGAGGAAAAACAGTCGGAGTTTGCCGGATCAATCAATCAGCTGCTTGATTATTCGGCGGAAAAGATGGAAGAGATGCGGCAGGCGGCGCGCCGGACGGCAAAAGGATTTTCCGCCGAAACCTGTACAGAGAAACTTATTGCGTTGTACAACAGCCTTCCCCGGATAACCCGGCAAGGAATTGTTGAGAGTGAAACTTTCTGGCGTCAGACCGTGGAGGCACTGAAAGCTGAGTGGGACTTGCTCAGTAACTACAAGGATGCCACCGCCGCAACCTTGAGGAAGCGAAAAGGGAGAGATCGGCAGGGGGAAGGGGAACGTAATTTATAATACTTAATGTTGTAATTCGTGAATTTAATTATGGCGAGCGTGGAGGGCGCAACCGTAAATTCAGACATCTTGATTTCTGGGAAAATAAAGTTGAGCCTGCTTCATTTTTCCAAAAAATGACCCCTCGTACACCCTGATCCTGTTGGTTTCGTGAACACCGGGCCGGCGGAGCTTCCGACTTTGTGCGTTGGTTGTTGTTAATCCGTCGCTAGTCGCTGGTCGCTAGTCAAAAAGGACGGGACGAAGTGTGGGGGGACGAAGTGTGTTGGGACGAAGTGTTGGGACGAAGTGTTGGGACGAAGTGTTGGGACGAAGTGTTGGTACGAAGTG
>PUNB01000239.1 GCA_003552565.1 Lentisphaerota bacterium | reverse complement strand
TGTAGGGACAAAGAGTGCGGGGGACGAAGTGTGCGGGGGACGAAGTGTGCGGGGGACGAAGTGTGCGGGGGACGAAGTGTGCGGGACGAAGTGTGTATGGGATTTTTTTGAGATTGGCGTGTACGAGTAAGTGGACACTGTTCCGATGCCCGCTTTATATCTGTACGTACTTGTACTCTCTGATCCTGCTGTTTTCGTGAATAATGAACCAGCAAAGCGTTTATTGAACACTGATTATCTCGATGTATATTTTATGAATCATTCTGATTCCAAAAATACGGTCAAAGAAATTATGCGCAGCATGGTCAATCTGGAGATGGCGGGAAATTTCGCTATTGGGGGTGAGTAATATATGATGACGCATGGCCTAATTCGCATAAATCAATCAGGTTGAAAGCTCACGGAGACAATATGCAAAAGAAGAATCTTAATTGGGACCCGGAGAGGGCGCAGGTGGCGGAATTGGCGGAGGGAGTTTACGCCCGCTGTGAGATTGACAACATGGGCTGGATTGATGCCGGCGGCTTCACTGTGGTGGTCGATACATTGGAACAGCCGGCATCCTTCAGCGAAGTGCGGCGGGAGATTGTCCGGACCGCGGGTGAACAGCCGGTTCGTTATGTACTCAACACTCATACTCATCCGGATCACGTGGCTTTGAACGAGGATTTTCGCCGGGAAGGGGCAGAAATCATCAACGGCCGCACCGCGCCGCCGCCCGCGGAAGGGTTGAATGTCGAAGGAGATAAGCGCGCTGTGCGGTTAATTCCCATGGGCGGATGTCATACCAATTACGATTGCATTGTCTGGCTGCCGGGGGAAAAGGTTATGTTCGTGGGTGACTTGTTCGGCTGGGGGCTGATTCCCTGGATGGGTAACTTGACGGAGGATCGGCGGACGCTGCTGCTGGATACTTACAGCCGCCTGCTGGAGTACGCTCCGGAAACCGTTGTTCCGGGACATGGTCCGCTGTGCTCGGGAGATGAGTTGCGAAGATGGCGGGATTATTTTCTTTGGCTGATCGAAACCGTGAAGCGGAAATTGATGGAAGGATACAGGCCGGACCAGATCAACAGCTCGGTGATCCCGCCGCCGGAGGACATGCGGGACTGGTGGCGGTTTGTCGAATGGAAACATGAAGACAGTATTCGTAAGGTCGCCAAAGCGACGGGTCGTCAGTGGCGCTAGACCTCGCGCGAAAAGGGTTTTGTGGGGCTCACAAGCTCGAAAGCGGCTGTGCGTTCCACGGCCAATTGGATTAAGGCGAAAGATTAAGACGAAAGATTAGAGAAAAACGGGTGCGCCCCTTAATCTTTTGCCCTAATCCTTCGCCTTGATCTCGTTTCTGACCCCTTTTCGCATACCCTCTAACCAGATAAAATCCTTCTGCGAACAAACTCAAACAGTAAAACTGTGGCTGCCTGAGCCGCGTTTAAAGATTCGGCTGTCCCCGGCATGGGGATGGTCAGATTGTCAATCCGAAGATCAGGGTGATTCAGTTCTCCGGCGCCGTGCGCTTCGTTGCCGATGACGAGTCCGCATTTATATTTTTCCAAAGGCGCCTTCCAGCAGTCGGTTCCGGTCCCGGGAGCGGCGCGCCAAACTTGGTCTACTCTCTGGCGCACCAGCAAATCAGCCGCTTCCGGTAAATCCGCCAGCTCTCGGATGCGCAGGGCGAACTGCGCTCCCATGCCGGCACGTATGGCTTTGGGGCCGTAAGGATCGGTCGTGCCGGCCACGGTCCAGACTTCCCGCAGGCCGACCCCCCAGGCGGTGCGCAGAATGGTGCCGAGATTGCCCGGGTCGCCAAGGCGGTCCAGAATCAAAATCAAAGGATCAGGAGATAACTCTTCCGGGGGTGGATTCGATGGACGGCTCAGCGCACAGAGAACGCCTTGGGAATGTTCAGTCGCGGCCAGCTCGTTGAACCGGGAATCAGAAATACTGTGAAACCGGCCGCCGGCTTGTTCGGTTAGCTGTCTGATAGACTGTATATCCGGCGACTCAGCAGCACGTTCCCCGATGATGGTGAAACGAACCATGTCCGGACATTGTCGAAGAGCCTCCACACAGCAGCGGCGCCCTTCGCAAAGCACCAAACCCAGTTTGCGCCGGTTATGGCGTTTACTCAGACGGGCGGCGGTTTTTATATCTGAAGTTGACATTGGACAGAGCGGATTTCTATATTCGTAATTGGATGCTATATTATAATCATGATTTGTTTTTATTAAATCGCTTGGTTCGAAAACCGGCGGGAAACAGAGGTTTTTATCGATGAGAAAATATTTTGTCCGAATAACTGTTTTTATGGTCTTGATGTCGGCTGCTGGAATGAACGGGATTTATGTTCAGGCGGGTGCGGCCGCCGGCTCGGCAATCGGCCAGGACCCCGCATGGGAGGGGCGCTCCTCCAGATGGTATCGCTGGTGGGATGAAGTGGACCTGGCGGAACTGGCCGAGGAACAGTTTGAAGCGCGGGATTATCGCGCTGCCGCGGCCACTTACGGCAGAATGGCTCGTTTGGCCGAACGGCGGGAAAACTCCGCCTGGGCTATGATGCGCCGGGCCGAGGCGCATATCGGCGCCGACAGGTTAAACCGGGCGGCGGAAGATTATAAAACGGTGATTGAAAGATGGCCGGAGGAAATCAATTACCGCTGGGCACTGGAGCGGCTGCATCGGATAGCTGAAGTTTTTGCGGACGAAAAGGGCTCTCTGCTGTGGATGATTCCATTTAACCGCACTCATCAGGCCATTGAATTGTACGAATTCATTCTCGAAAAAGCGTCCGGCCATCCGGACAGAATTAAATGGCGGATGCGGCTGGCGGAGCTGCAGCGGCGGGACGGAGAAAAGGAGGCGGCAATGCAGACCTGGAGGCGGGTTTTTTCCCAGTACCCGCATTCTGAGCATGCTCCGACGGCCAGGATTAAGTATATGGAAGTTAAATTTAATCAGGCCGGCGGCCGCCATGATCGGCCGGAGCTGCTGCGCCAGGTGGTGAGCAACGCTGATTCATTCCTGCGCAACCATCCCCGTCATGAGCTGGCCGAGAAAGCTCAGGAAATAAAAAGCAAGGCGGAAAATCGACTGGCGGCCAATAAACTGGAACTGGCCGAGTTTTATTTGCATTCGTCGCATTACAACCCGGAAGCCGGCCGGCGTTACCTGCGGGAAGTGCTGGAGCAATACCCGGACACCGAGGCGGCCGGCAAGGCGGAGAAGATAATCAATCAACTGGATAAGGATGGCAATAATCCTGATTCCGGCGGCAATCCTAGCAATGATCAGTCGAATGAACCGCAAAAGGTGAACAGCAAGGCTGTAATCACCAGCCTGGCGGTCAGTTCAATCGAAAACCCCACTCTCAACCCTGAACTGGCGGCGGTACTCAGACAACAGCTTAATGAAGCGATTATGCAGGATGAAACCGTGAAGCTGCAAAGGTCCAGCCAGGCGGAAGGAAAGGTGGAATTAGAGGTGAAGGATTTCAGCTATAGCGCCGCGGGTTCAGCTAAATTGCGGGATGATGATGAGATTCCCGATGGTGTCAGTGCGCACACCACCACCATATATACCGCTTTTCTGGATGCGCGCTACCGAGTGGTTGACGAGTCAGGCGAGGTGAGACGGGACTGGAGTGAACTTCAGGGGCGGGCTGACTTCCCGCGCATGCCGGATATGGCGATGGCCAGAGAAACCGCCATTGAACAGGCGGCCAAGGATCTCTCCGTCAGAATTGTCCGGGATATCGTCGATGTCTGGTGAAAAGCAACGAGAACCATGAATTCCTTCGGAAAAATCAGAATCGGCGAGGGGTTTGACGTTCATCCCCTGCGGGCCGGCAGAAAACTGGTGCTGGCGGGAGTGGAGATTCCTTATGAGAAAGGCCTGGACGGCCATTCCGATGCCGACGCGCTTCTGCATGCGGCGGTCGATGCGGTGCTTGGAGCGTTGGCCGCTGGCGATATTGGTCAATGGTTTCCTGACAATGACCAACAGTATCGTGATATTGACAGTTCCCGGCTGATGGTCAAAGTGCTTGAATCGGATATTTGCCGCGACTGGCGGCTGAATAATCTGGATTGCACCCTCATGGCTGAAAAACCTCGGTTGGCGGAGTACATCCTGCCCATGCGGAAGAATCTGAGCCGTATCTTCAAGGTTCAACTGGATCAGATTTCCGTTAAGGCCACAACATGTGAAAAACTCGGCTTTATCGGCCGCGGTGAAGGCATCGCCGCCGGCGTTACGGTTCTGATGACGCGGAAATAATCAAGTAATTTGCTTGCATTGTCTGCGAACACAGATATGTTAATGTTGTTCTTGCCGAACATGGCGGCTTAGCTCAGCTGGTTAGAGCAGTGGAATCATAATCCACGTGTCCGGGGTTCGAATCCCTGAGCCGCTACCACTTTCTCCCCTCTTCTCCAAGAGATATTTTATATCGTAGTTTTTTCTGCCGCATAACTGCTATAAAAACACATAGCTATCATTTTTCTTGCGCATTCATTGTCGGCTCAGAAATCACTGATTTCGGATATGCACTGGTTCCGTGCATATCTCAATGACGAGCACTAGCATTGGCTTTAGTAGTGCATTAGGGGCTTGCATACAGTTTTCCGTTTACGATTAGCTCAACAGGTCTTAGAGGACCTTGTTTGAGGCAGATGAATTCTCCTTAAAGGGAAGAATAATGGTAAGATTTTAAAAGTCAACCTTGACATTTTTACAATAATTGCTATTATTTTAGAGATTAATCCGACATGCAATCAAATAAAGGCAATTGGCTGAAATTATCCGCAATACTCACGATAAACTCGAACAGAATAAAATGATCTGGAAATAGACCTTTTTCTGTTTGGGGTATTTAAGGCAACGTGCTATGATTGAAAATAAAGAATTGGTAATGCCCATCGTCACCTTTGATAAAGAAGATGGATGGGATACAATCAAGGATATTACTTACCCTCATCTTGATTCAGAAGGATTTGATTTCTTAAAAAAAGCATTGGCTGAGTCAGCAAGTTCCGTAGCAGTTGAAAAACACTACCTCGACAAAGATTACCGCGATACTTTTACAGGTTATCATGCTCGAAAATTCGCTACACCCGATTCCCGGTGTATCCGTTTGCACTTTTTTGGGGCCTCGATTACAGCGGACCAGTTAGCTAACGCAGTAGATGAAGAGAAGAAGAAAGAGCTTCAATATTTGGGTTATTCGATCATTCGTCCAACTCGGCCAAACTGCATTGGGCGAACTATGCTGTCCCCGGCGGCTCAAAAACACTGTTCAGGCCATATTTGCTTGAGTCAGGAAGAAGTCTCAATTCAAGGGACGCGATTAGAAGTCCAGGGATTTCCGTTCATTAAGCAGGATACTGACGCTACGGTTTGTGCTGAATCGGCGCTCTGGATGCTCTTGCGATATTTTAGCAATCGTTACCCGCAATATAAAGAATTTTATCCTTTTGAAATCACAAACTTGACAAAAGATTACTCTTTGGGGCGTATATTTCCGTCTGCCGGCTTGCATACTTGGCAAATGGGAGAAGCTTTAAGGCTTGCTGGTTTTCATCCCCTCATATATGAGTCCGAGTTTTTTTCAGCTAATTTCAAGCAACTGTTATATACATATATCGAATCCGGTTTTCCTTTACTTATAGTTTTTGAGGATCATGTGGTGGTAGGTTTCGGGCATGACTCTGATTTTAATAAATTAAAAAACGAGAGTGAAGTCAACAAAGATTGGTATTGCTCGTCGGAATTCAATACGGCATTCGTAATCAATGATGACAATAAAGTTCCATATATGCTTTTAAAGGATACAAGTGATGGTGATAATTTCGAATCGCGGTATCGGTTTAAGAATATTGAAGCATTTATTGTTCCATTGCCAGAAAAAGTATTCTTGCCAGCAGAAGCGTTTCAGGATGCAGCTGTTACAATTCTACGTTATAATGATGTGTTCAATGTCCAAAGCAAATCGGCTATATTTGATGATGCACAGTTAATATTACGTTCTTATTTAACAACATGTCGTTCATTTAAAGAAAATCTGCGTGAACGGACTATGGGGCATAAGTTAGTTGAAAATATTTACCGCCAGCTTCCCCTCCCGCATTTTATTTGGGTATGTGAAATTTCCCAACCAGATTTGTATCCAGAATATGCAGTGGGCGAGATTTTGTGGGATGCCACTAGAAATGGAGAGGAACCAGAAGGTCTTATTGCTGTACATTATCCGGTATATTTTGCTTACGATTTAGGTAACTGTACAAACCAGCCTTTTTATCTTGAAGAAATATCATTGACAGAGTCGAATCCATATGCTACATTTCGAAGTAATTTGTGGCCAGTTAAATGATAAAAAAGGAAAAAAAATGATTAAGGTCTGTCAAGAAACAAACAATGTGCGTCAAGTTTTTTCCAGTCAGAAAGAATATGAGAGTTTTCGCAAAAGCTATCGAGAAAATGTAACTCCGCGATTACAACAGCATGCACAGGCGCATCATAAAAGCCAAGAGCGGGCAAAAAAACGGCGTGTCTCTTAATAGTAATATATATTTGCAAAAGAAGACTATGAAGGTCAAATTAGAGCCAACCGCGGTCATGTGAGCTTCTTCGAAAAAAGGCTAATCCCCCGTGACTACCCCTTGAGAACGACATTTCAGAGGGATATGATTGTATTAATGGCGATGATGGCAGATGAAAGCAGATGAAAAATGGTTTCTATTTGCTAGCGCCTGGAGGTCTGAAAGTGTCAAAAACTGCCGTTTTTTGGAGATGTTTGTTTCAAGGGGCGGATACCCAAATTCGATAAAATAGAGAATTTTCAACTTAAATTGAAAAATTGCAAGACCCCTGAGCCGCTACCACTTTCCCCCCCTCTCAATCTTTCCTGATTTGTTATACTTTGTTTATTT
>PUNB01000068.1 GCA_003552565.1 Lentisphaerota bacterium | reverse complement strand
TCACGTTTTTCAGCCGGGATATTGTCCACTTTCTGACGGGTTAAGAACATTGCCGTCGGCTGCCGCCGCTGAAGCGCCAAGGCCCAGGCATGGGCGGTTTCAAAAGAATCGGCCGGCCGCAACACCGTCATTCCCGGCAGGGCGCGCAGCATCGCCATCTGCTCAATCGGCTGATGCGTCGGCCCATCCTCGCCGACAAAAATCGAGTCGTGCGTATAAACATAAACCGCATGCACTCCCTGAATCGCTCCGAGCCGCAGGGAGGGCTTCATAAAATCACTGAAAACAGCGAACGTGGAAACATAGGGAATGGCCGTGCCGAAAAGAGCCATGCCGTTGGCGCAGCAGCCCATGGCGAACTCACGGACACCGAAATGCAGATTGCGACCGCTGTAATCATCCGCGCAAAAATCACTCTCCGCCTTAATATCGGTTTTGGTGGAGGGCGCCAGGTCAGCGGAACCGCCGATCAAAGCCGGCACTAAAGCAGAGGCTTTCTGCATTATTTCGCCGCCGGAAGCTCTGGTGGCCAATGTTTTATCCGGCGCCGCCGCCAGCAGTTGTTCCAGTATATCCGAAGGCACTCGTCTGCCGGTTAAATCATCCAGCAAACCGGCTTTTTCCGGCTGCTCGCCTCGAAATTCTTCCAGCTGTTGATTCCATTTCACAGCATCTTTCTTCAGCTGCTCCACACGTTCGCGGCAAAGCTCCCGAACATCGGAATCCACTGCAAACCATTGTTCCGGATCAAAGCCGAGAGCTTTCTTGGCCGCCGCCAATTCCTCTTCACCCAGAGCTTCACCGTGAGCACTCGCGGTTCCCGCTTTATTCGGAGCGCCATAACCAATAGTTGTGCGTCCGATAATCAACGTCGGAGCGCCTTTATGTTCAATCGCGGACTTCAGAGCGGTTTCAATTTCTCCATGATCCTGGCCGTTTATTTTAACCACATTCCAGCCGTAGGCTCCAAAACGCCTGCCCACATCTTCCTTGGAAAAAGCCAAGTCAGTGGAACCTTCGATGGTGATATGGTTATCGTCATAGAAGCAGATCACATTATCCAGCTGATTATGCCCCGCCAGAGACGCGGCTTCACTGGTAACCCCCTCCATCATACAGCCGTCGCTGGAAAGAATAAAAACTTTTTGATCGAAGAGTTCTTCATTGCCCATACGGGCGGCCAAATTCTTTTGGGCGATGGCCATACCGACAGCGGTGGCGAAGCCGGTGCCCAGGGGGCCGCTGGTGACCTCCACTCCCGGCACCTGCCCGTACTCAGGATGGCCGGGGGTTCTGCCGCCCAGCTGTCGAAAATTACTCAGGTCTTCTGTCGTCAGTCCGTATTCAAACAAATGCAGCAATGAATAAACCAGCATAGAACCATGTCCGGCCGAAAGAACAAAACGATCTCTGCCCAGCCAGTCTGGATTTTCAGGATTGTGGCGGAGAAATTTATACCACAGAGTGAAAGCGTAATCGGCACAGCCCATCGGCAGTCCCGGATGTCCGGAGCCGGCTTTCTGAACTCCCTCCGCGGAGAGTATACGGACGGTGTCAACGGCTTTATTATAGGTCGCTGTTTGGGTCATAATGAATTCCTTTTTTTGGCTTGTTTAAGAAATAACTGTTTGTTTTTTTGTCAGCACTAGCCTTCATTTATCCCGCTGCCGCAACATAGCTTCTATGAAGGGATCTATGGCGCCGTCAAGCACATCGTTCACATTGGATGTCTGCACCCCTGTACGCAAGTCTTTAATCATTTGATACGGGTGCAGAACATAAGAACGAATCTGATTTCCCCAGGCGTTCTCGCCTTTATCGCCATATTCGGCACTGCGTTCCTGTTCTTTTTTTTCCCTTTCCTGTTCATAAAGCCTGGCTTTAAGCACCTTCATGGCCGTAGCCCGGTTTTTGTGCTGAGAACGTTCCTGCTGACAGGCCACCACGAGTCCGGTGGGCAAATGAGTTATGCGCACAGCGCTGTCGGTGCGGTTGACATGCTGGCCGCCGGCGCCGCTGGCTCGGTAAGTGTCGACTCGCAGGTCGCTGTCTTCAATCTCCACGTCAATATCATCTTCCACCTCGGCCACCGCGTCAACCGCGGCAAAAGATGTGTGGCGGCGCTTATTACTGTCAAACGGCGAAATCCGCACCAGTCTATGCACCCCCCGCTCATGCTTAAGATATCCGAAAGCGTAATCTCCGGAAACAATCAATGTGACGCTTTTTAATCCGGCTTCGTCACCCGGCTGATAATCCACCGTTTCCAGCTTGAAACCCTGCTTTTCCGCCCAGTGGGTATACATACGCAAGAGCATTTCAGCCCAGTCGCACGACTCTGTGCCGCCGGCGCCGGGATTAATGGAAAGAATGGCGTTATTGGCGTCAAGTTTACCGCCGAGGAAGCTCAGCATTTCCAAACGATCAAATTCTTTCTGAAGGGAATGCCAAGTCTGTTCCGCCTCCTTCAGCAATTCATCATTTTCCTCCTCTTCCTCCTCGGCGAGTTCCACCAGGGTCCGCAGATCTTCAACTTGCCGTTCCAGGCGGCTGAAAGGCTGCGCCACACCACGCAGCTGCTTGACTTGAGAAATCACCTCGGCTGAGCGGGCCCGCTGATTCCAGAAATCAGGATCTCCCATCTCTTCTTCCAGCTCCGAGAGCCGCTTCCTTTTTGACTCGACGTCAAAGAAACCCCCTGAGTTCTTCCAGTCGCTGACCGGCCTGATTGACATTTTCCCGCAATTCTTCCATCACCATACGTTTACTTTCGTCCTCAGGTTATGGTTGCTTAATCATGAATGAGGCAAAAATTACCGCGTAGAGTATAATGCTTGTCCTGAATTTTTCAATCCAGCAGCATGTTAATTTGGCAACCCTGTGCTTCTGTCGCTAAAATTATAACAGAAACAGGTCTAATAAATCCTTTTCATTCTTTTGTGTAAAACACGTTTGATCAATTGGAATCAGGTTCGGGACAAAGTTCGGGACAAGGTTAACAATGCGAAGTCTCACATAAGCATAAAAAAAGGCTGTGCATACCAATCAAAACACCTTTTTCAGCGACGACTTAGCAGACACAGCCCAACGAGCTCTAATATGTTATTATAATTAATGCTCCAGAGTCAGCTCGTCCTCATCTACCTCAAAGATATCAACCGTTTCCTCCATATCTTCAGGGTCCTGGAAAGTGGGCAGGAAACGATAATAAACCATCAGAGTCATGGCGCTGAGAGTGGTGTTCATCACCCGGGCATCCTCCCAGTCGTCGCCGGCGCCGCGGGCCGGAGAACGCCAGCTGCCGTCCGGCTCCTGATTGCGCACCAGAACCGGAGCGAGAGCTTCGTTCCAGGGCCTGAAATAGCGGGTGCCGGCATGAAAAACCGCCTGGGTCATATAGTAAACCTCATACGGCAGTCGGGAGCGCTCTTCAGACCATTGCAGATAATCGTCTTCCCGCAGTTCATCCATCATTTCCACCACCCAGCGAGCTTCATTGCTGTCGCCCTCACCCAAGAGCTGCAGAGACAAGGTGGCGCCTCCCTGAACCGCCGCCCGACGCCAGCTGCTAGGACCGTCATCGTCCACAGCGTAGGCGAAACCTCGGTTGCGATCAAAAGCTTCATTTTTAATAAAGTCAACAATGTTATCCATGCACTCCATTAACCCTTCGACCTCGGCGCCGGCCATGAATCCGGCCTTCAAGGCCTGCGCCTGCCAGGCGGTGACCGACATATCATTTCTCCCTCTATCCAGGTCATATTTATAATCGAAGCCGCCTTTCGGCAATTGGCCCTCAACAATCCTCCGCAGAGCTTCTTCCATCGCCGGCCGGATTTTCGGAATCCGGGTCATGGAATAAGCCTCGGAAAGGGCGTACGCCACAATACCGTTAGCGTAAGCGCCGCCGCTGCCATGTGGATCATACTTCTCCTCCAACACTTGTTCCACCAGATTTTCGATTCCTTTACGTACCGTATCGCCATAACGATCCGACTCTCCAGGCAGTTCATTATGGGCCAGAAAGGTAAGCACGGCCAAGGCCGTCATCGCGGCTTCGGGAGGCCTGGAATAGGGCCAGGAACCATCCGGATTCTGATTTTCTTTCAGCCATTCCAGCGCCCGCACCACGGCTCTTTCCGTATGCTGTCCCCAGCGGCCGGCGTGCTCGCGCAAAGCCTGCTGCCGCCCTTCTTCACCGCGGGTGCCCATGACCCCCGGCAGCACCAGGGGACTGCGACTGGGGCGCACGTCCAGTTCCCGGGCGAAATCCATATCAATGTCCGTATCGGCCATGTCCTCAGCGAAATCCTGCATGTCCTCGGCTTCCATCGCTTCGGCCTGAATTTCCGGGGGTTCGATGGTCGGCACCGGCGTATCAATATCCGGGTCCGGTTCCTCCAGATCGTCCAGCATTTCCGGATCAAGCGGTTCAATCTCCATCTCCTGAATATCGAACTCGATCTCAGCCGCCTCTTGGTCAACCTCGCGACCAGCCAGAAAAAAAGCGAACAAAGTGATAACGATCACGTGCAGGATCAAGGATATCACCGGGCCGGTGAGATGCTCGATCATCTGCCGCCGCCGGTATTCCTCGAGTATCTCTTCATAGGTGAGGTATTGCTCCTCACTAGTGGACAGGTTGTTTTGTTCATGTGTATTCATTTTTATCACCTCACTAACAGCTCTAGTTTGTCTAGCTAGACCCTCCGCGAAAAGGGATCAAGACCTAATTTTGTGCTCACCTTGTCTGGTTTTCATTCGATTCCTCATTTTTTAGACTAAGTGCGAGATCCGCCTGAAGCGGACAAGACAAGGTTTTACTATTCGTGCGTGTATAGACCATAAACACCTTTTCTCATAACCTCTGGCTGGATGGTATCCACCCAGAAAGAGCGGAAAACCCCTGGCAAACTTGTTTCGGCAGGGATATTTCACCTGAAAGTTTTAAAGAACCCTTTCCCTAAGTTCTCTTTGTGTTAGCTTAGACCTAAAATGAGTGAACAAGTTTCTGAGAAGAGTACAACGCTGGCAGCCTAATGAAACTCAGGAGTCTAATTTCGCGCAGCAAGATATCGGTGACTAGAAGAAATGTCGATAGCCAAAAACTGTAAAACCGTTATCGTTCGGTTTGTAACAGATCAATCGTCAAAAAACGCGAAGAATAACTGGCGCTCCCCCGCTGCACATAAGCCTAACCCCCGGCGCGGCGCCCCCCGGATACCCCGAGGGAGAGACTTAGAGGGTGTTACATGGCCGATTAAGGCGAAAGTTTAGGGCAAAAGATTAAGGGGGGCACCCGTCTTTTCCTAATCTTTCCGCTTAATCTTTCGCCCTAATCCATAAAAATGTCAAGTCTCACATAAGCATAACGCCGCCGCCTATTCCATGGTCATGACGTTCAGGTTGGTAATTTCCACGGCGCGACAGATGTCCAGGATCTCCACCAGATTACTAGTCGGCGCCCGCACATGGGTTTTGACTACCACCGTGATATCATCGGGCCCCACATCCTGAGCCATGGTATTCAAAGCCCGCTGAATTGTCTCCAGCCGCATCGGCCGCCCCCTAAAACGATATTCACGCGGTCTGACCTCCAGCTCAACCGGCGGCACCGGCTCTCTTTCTTCCTGCGGTTCCGCATCGGGCGCCGGCAGATTAACCTGTAAATGGGCTTCCGGAATTTCTTCCCGATATGTAATCAAAAAATAAATAAGCAGCAGGAAAACCACGTCGATCATAGCCGACATTGGTATTTCTATTTTGCCGCCTTCTCTTGATTTTCTTAAAAAGGCCATAATTGCAAGCTCCCTGATTAAAAGTGATGATTTCTAGCCTGATTAATTCGTACGAATTCGGCCATAAGTCATTATATATTTATAGTCCACGCTATAACGAAATTTGGTTCAAGAAATAAGCTTAAAGCATAGTTCATGGCCGAATTTCGTACCCGAAGGGCGGCCAATTCTGCATATTACTCCGCCGCAAGGCCTTGCGGTAGGTTGCCACAGCCTCGGCTCGCAGCGAAGTAATCTGCGGCAAACTTGGCTCGTGAATTAATCAGGCCAGAGTCAGCTCTTAGGTTAAAAAAAGATAAATTCTTCAAGGATCAGCCCGAGCAGCCAGCCTGACTCTATAAAATCCGGCATTAGTGATCACATCCTGCAAGTCGGCGACGTGCCGATACTCCGTGCGCCCGTCCGCCCGGATCAAAATCGGCACTTCCTCACCGTGCCGGGCCCGCATATTCTGCATTATCCGCTGTATCTGCCGCAGATTCATCCGCTGTCGGGCGATATTGTAAGTTCCTTCTTCGGTAACATTGACCGTCACCAGCAAAGGATGTCTCTGTTCTTCCGCCGCCACGCTGCGAGCCCGTGCCAGCTGGATGGTTTCGTCGATCACTTCTTCGTCGACCGCAGCAGTGACAACGAAAAAGATAATCAGTAGAAACACCACGTCGATCAACGATGCCACAGGCGTTTCCAGTGAGTCCGTGCCGCGTTTTTTCATGATATGTTACCTTTATATAATAATAGGCGTTACTCTTCCACTTCAGCGTTCCGCAGAACTTTAACCAAATCAACCGTAGTCGACTCGATTTCCAAAATCACTCTGGAGGCGTAATTGCGAGCGAGCGTATAAGCAACCAGAGCGGGAACGGCTATAATCAATCCGACCGCCGTGGTCCACAAGGCGGTGGAGATGGACATGGCCAGCACCTGAGCCCGAGCGGCGCCAGTGGCTTCCGCCAAACCGCCGAAAGCGCGAACCATCCCCAGTACCGTACCCAAAAGACCGAGCATGGGGGAAATCTGACCGCAGAGGTTCAAATAATTGACTCTCTGCATGATCTTTTCATTCTCAATCTCCCCGGCGGAGGCGATCGCTTCTTTGATCACGTCATAACCTTCCGTGATATTTGAAAAAGCGGCCATTAAGATATTTGATAACGAACCGGGATTGGCTTCGCAGGTTTCGATAGCGCCATCCAGATCTCCGCCGTTCAAAGAGCCCCGCACACCTTCGACCAGGTCTTCGGGCATTAATTTTTCCCGCTTAAGGGTGATAAAGGCATCGATTATCAATGCGATTGTGGATATTGACGTTAGCGCTATCAAGGCCCAAATCAGGAGGTTGATGAGGGCTCCCCCGTAAACAATATCTATAAATCCGGGTGCGGCGGCAGTCGCTTCCCCTTCCGCCGCCGCTTCCTGAGCCCAGACCGCGGCCGTTGTCATTCCAAACAATGCACCGTACAACACTTTGTTCCAAACAGAATTAGCATGTTTCATCATAATTAGATTATACCTTTTTTTATTCGTGAATTTGCAACTCAATACAAACGCTTAACCCGTTCAAAAGCCGGATCCTCTCGTTCCTTCAGTATGGAGAGCAGGAGTTCTCCGGCTTCCTCACGAAGATTCGCCAATCTCTCATCCCGCGGCTCAAACAGTAAAACCGTTTTGAGCAATTCCAGAATCGCCTGGTCTTCGTCTCCGCGGGCGACATATTTGCGAGCGCGGGCATAAAATGAAAAAGCCGCTGGATAATCACCTTCAAAATATCTAAGCTCTTCCAGCAATTCCTCGACTTCATCATAATCTTCAAGCTCCAATGACGCCGCGGCTCTGGAAGCCGTTATCCAGGACCGCTGCTCATCATCTATGGCGTGCCTTTCACCTCGCTCAAGAATTTCCCGGGCTTCTACGGGGCTGTCTTGCGCCAGCAAAGCCCGACCGTGCCAATAAGCCATCAAGCCGCCCCATCCGAGAAAACGGTATTCATTATAAACCGGCTCGATTTCCTCCAGCAAACGGTCATAATCGCCGCCCTCAAAAAGCCGCTCAATCTCACTCACCGCATCCGGCTTTTCAATAAACGCGTAACGGTATTCTGCCGGACGAATGGTTCTTCTGGCACCGTCTCCCAGATCCAGAGTTAAATTACCTCGATCATCGGCGGAAATACCTTCAACCTCTACCGTGCGGCCGCGATTGTCAACATAGTAGGGTGGTTCCTGAGCGGGAAGAGATAAGGCAACCGCAAAAAATGACAACATCATGCAGACTGGATAAAAATATGTTTTTTTCATAATTATTCCGTTCAGAGTTTCTTCATAATACTATACAAGCCTGACCGCCGTTGCGCATTATCCCCCGTATACCCCGGAGTGAGACTTAGAGAGCGTTACATGGCCGATTAAGGTTAAAGATAAGTATAAAAGATAAAGTTGACAGGGCAGATTCCCCTAATCTTTCCGCTTAATCTTTCGCCCTAATCCATAAAAATGTCAAGTCTCACATAAGCCCCGTCGGCGCCTTGCGCCTGATACCCCGAGAAGGGAGACTTGTTGAATGGCTTCCGGTGTCAGGTTTCGGGTTTCAGAGAAGTCTTCCTGACATCTGAACACTGAAACCAAGAAGCCTCATACTCTCATACAAGCCTCAATCGTAACGGGCGGACGGCAGATTGTTAATCCGTGCTAAAAATTCTCCCTCGGGGAAACGCCGTCGATACTCATCCGCCAGCAAGTCGCGCCTATTGTGATTGCCTAACAAGGCATGACATTCCGCACTTCGATAAAGCGCTTCTTCAACAAAAGGTTCAACTTCCGGGTCATCGACATCGGCAAGAATAATAACTTCTTCTTCATCCACCATGACTATTTGACTGTACTGTCCCAATGCCTGGCGCACCCGAGCGCCGCCGCGCTCTTCATCCATCATAGCGGTATTGCCGAACTCGAGCAGAGCCTTATTTCTCTGTTTTTCATCCTGGGCCATACGGGCCACCTCCCCGAATGCCCGGCGCGCCCGCAGGAAGTCCGGCGGAGAGGCTTCCCGGGCGGCAAAGCCGATGTTCATCTGAACATCATATAAATAGGCACTGCGAGGATTGGCCGCCATCAGTTCTTCTCCGAACTCCACGGCCGCCTCGAAATTTTCCGCTTTCAGCGCCGCTTCGGAGGCCCGATACAGCAGACGTTCCCGATAGCGCCCCTGTTCACCGAGCAGACGGGCGTAATCCGGATGTTGAGGGTTCTGGGCTCGTTCCAGCAGTTCCTCATAAGCTTTCACACTTAAATCGGCGGCTCCAGCGTCCAAAGTGCGCCTGGCAATATATTCCAGATTGGATGCTCGCTGATCCGAAAACTGATCGGCGATCTGAGCGAATGTTTCTACCGCGGCTTCGTCATCCCCGGTTTCAAACTGAGCCCGGCCTAAATCAAAGATGGCGTTCATAGTGGCCTCATGATCCGGATATTCCGATGCCAGCCGGTCAAGATATTCCACTGCCTGATCGTAATTTTCAATCTCCAGATTAATCGTTCCGATGCGAGCTAAATGATCCGGCACATAATCAGAATCAGGATATTCTTCGATGAACCAGGCGAATTTTTCCAGCGCTTCTTCTTTCTTTTCTTTCAAGCGCGCAAAGATCGGCTGCCGCTCTTTTTCCAATTCCTCAATTTTTTGTTTCAGCTCATCGATCTCTCCTCGCGCTGCCTCGGCCTGTTCTTCAGCGACCGCCAATTCTTTTTCCGCCTGAGCAATACGTTTATCACGCAAGGTTTTATTTACTTTCCGCACTTCCTCCCTTTGCTGTTCGTAATCCCGCTCAAGGAGTATTTCCTGGCGTTCCTCCTCATTTTCCGCCTGTAAAGCCGCCAGTTCAATTTCCAGCAGCGATATGGCAACTCCATCGGCATCCAAAGAGTGTTCGATCACTTCTTTTTCACCGCGTCGCAACATCAGTTCCTGCTCGAGTCTCTGAATATAAGCTTCATCGTCAGCTTGTTCGATCTCTTCTTCCGTGTTACTTATTCTTTCCTCTATGTCACCCAACTTTTCCCGATTGCTTCGACGGCGCTCCCGCAAGTCCTCTATCTGTCCTTGGCGGTCGGCAATCATACTTTCCCGATAATCTTCCGCCAGTCGATCAGCTTGTCTCCGCGCAGCCGCCAGCATTCTCCGCCGGTCATCCTCCGAAACATCCGCCAGTTCCTCTTCCGACGGCATAACCTCATCCCGCGCCATTTGCAGCGGATCGTCCAGTTCAGCCAGAATTTCCTGGTTTATCTCTTCCCAGGACTCTTCCGCCTCTTCTTTCTGCGTCTGCATTTGGGCTTCATACACTTCCACCGCCTCAAGCCGGCCTTCCGCTTCGCGCACCGCTTGTTCATACGCCGTGATCTGTCCATCTATATCCCGCAATGCCGGACGAACCGTCTCCGCTTCCCGATCGTAAGCCCAAGCCAAGTAATTCGCCGCCGTCACCTCAATATCATAGGCTGCGCCCGTATCGACTCGCAAGCCGCTTGGGGGGGATTCAAACCAGCTTAACAATTCAGAAAGTTCATCTATCCCACGGGAGGGTACATCCGACAGCATCAACTGCTCCCCGGCGTGAAGTTTGGCCCGCAATCGATCAGTGCTGTGACGACGAGCCGTTTCCAGCCGACTGTAGCGACTGAACATATCCGCCGCCAGCGGCCCTTTATCGAGATTATAATAGACCCAGCCGAGCTTATAAATGGAGCGCACGCCTTCGGGGGTATCAGCATATCGATCAAGCATTCTCCGATAATAAGGAACGCATTGACGGAAGGCTTCCAGAGCCATTTCGCGCAGACCGGATTGAACCTGCGGGTCATCGGCCTCCCGAGCCCGTCGAACCAGGGAAACCGCCTGCGAATAATGGTGTTCAGCAATAAAAAATGCTACGGTTACGGCATTGCGATGGCGCGGATGATTCTCCACAAAATCATTCCAAATCTCTACAGCCTCCCCAAGCAGGCGGTTTCTCTCTTCTTCATCTTTCGCTTCCTGTCCTTTCTGTAAATGCGCTCTGCCGGTCAACAGCATGGCGGCGCCGGTTCCTTCCGCCTCAGAAAAGTTTTCCGCCAGCAATTCAACCACTCTCCGAGCATCTGACAAATTATCCTGCCGCAAGTACGAATCGACAAGTTTCTGACCGATTTCTGGTAAATTCCGATATTCCGGATCCTGATCGACAATTTCCTGATACAAGGGTATGGCCTGTTCATATTGGCCCGCCTGATAATAACGATCCGCCCGCTGCATTTTCCGGGCCAGTTCTCCCGCTGCGCCGGTCGGTAGAGAAGGCAGCCGACCGTCAAAATTTTCCTCCACCACTTCCTCCAGCCGGGCGTAACGCCGTATCGCCCGATCAGCATAGGAATGATCAGGGTAGTTTTCCAACAAGCGGCGGTTATAGAAAGTAGCGGCCCGCAGCATGGCTCTTTGCGCTTCTTGCTGGTTGCCGTCTTCCAAATGCTGATTACCCATCTCTTCAAACGCCCGGGCGTAATAATAGTAAGCCGCGGGCACCAGAGACGGTTCTTCCGGGAACTGATCTTCCAGTTGTGGCGCCGTTTCACCAACCGGCTTCAACGCTTCCATTGCCTGATCCGGCTGTTCCAGAAGAATTCTGCCGCGGGCGGCCTGAATAAACGCCTGAACAGTGAGCCGTGAGCGGCCGCTGTGGCGCCACTGAACTTCCATTAATTCTTCTATGTATTCTTCGAGCAATTCCCGATCAATAGACCTATCCGCTTCCAATCTGTTTTCGGAAGCTTCGAAAACGGCCTCCGCCACGGTTAAAAGAATGGAATCTTCCTGGGGCCGCTGATCTTCCGGGAGATTCCCCAGCAACTCAAGTATCTCCGCCGCTTCCCTAGGTTCACCGGCTTCTATTTTGGTCTGGGCGTAATACAACACCGCTTCTCTAAAAGTCCGGACATCCGCCTCCGCTGGACTGGCGGGCTCTTCGACTTGCGAAAAATAATCCTCGTAAGCTTGCGACGCGGCTTCCAGATCCCCTCTCTGCACAGACCGCTGCGCGTTAAGCAGCAGGGATTCGGTGTAAAAAGGGCTGTCGGAAGGAATCTGCTCCAAGGCTTCCCGAGCTTCTCGGCTGCGGCCGCGAGCAAAGTGAAAGCGTGCTTCGGCGTATCTGATGTGATCTTCGTCATCGGGATAGCGATCCAGCATCAGTTCAATATGCAGAAGAGCGTAGTTCACCAGTCCCGCTTCCTCCAAGGCGTCCAGCAGTTCTATATCATAACGCAAGTCATCTCTTTCGTAATCAGCGAGAGTCGCTCTCGGTAATAGACAAAAAAGACCAAAGGCAAGAATAAAAAGAGAGAAACTGGCAGCGGCTTTACGGCCGCGGCTCGATGCGGTTTGACAAAAAGAAGTCATATATTTAACTCCAACATAAATTGGCTGTAACTATCGCAACTTTTCAGACTAGTTTAGACCCCGTCCGGAAAGGTTTTTACGCCCCCGCCAGGCTTGTCTTGGCAGAGGAATAGATTAAGATTCAGGACTTAATATGCAAGCTCTCATTTTGTTTTGGTTAGTATTCGGGTTTTCCCCTTGAAAAAAATGGTCGGGGCGAGAGGATTTGAACCTCCGGCCTCTGCGTCCCGAACGCAGCGCTCTAGCCAGACTGAGCCACGCCCCGCAAAAAATAATCTTCGGATTGGTGGAGAAGACAATATTTTCATACCATAGTTCCAAACGCACTTCTGTCAAGCGCTGTATCGCTCCGACTGAACGCGGTTGATGTCACTGGTTCAATGTTTTTAGGC
This sequence comes from Lentisphaerota bacterium, assembly GCA_003552565.1. Lineage (GTDB taxonomy): Bacteria > Verrucomicrobiota > Lentisphaeria > Oligosphaerales > PUNB01 > PUNB01. The sequence continues at coordinate 12,610 of PUNB01000068.1, read as the reverse complement.
ACCTTCAAATCCCTGAATGATCTGGAGCCGCTTATTTTTCTGTGTCAGTCGCGTGCTTGAAGCATGCTTATTCACTACTACCCAAGCTGGTCAATCAAGCGCACCAACGGCATAAACATGGCAATAACGATGGTGCCGACAATCACCGCCAGAAAAACTATCATAATCGGTTCCAGCAGAGCTGTGAGCCCTTCCACCGCCCGGTCAACTTCTTCCTCGTAAACATCAGCCACGCGGTTGAGCATTTCCGGCAGAGAACCGGTTTCTTCTCCTACTTCCACCATGCTGACGACAATCACCGGAAAAACTCCGGAATTCTCCATTGGCCGGGCCATGCTTTCACCTTCTTTCACGGAATCATGCACGGACTGGGTCGCCTGTGCCACGACTTCGTTACCGGAAGTCTCCTTAACTATCTGCAGAGCCTGAAGAATGGAGACCCCGGAATTCATCAGAGTTCCCAAGGTTCGACACAGACGCGCAACCGACGAACGCACCGTCAAAGCGCTGATAGGCGGAGTTTTCAGCAGCAGCCAGTCCATGCCGTAGGCTCCGTGTTTATTACGTTTAATCATTTTCAGCAGTACATACAATGCCACAATGGAAAGAATTACGATTAAACCGTGGTCTCGGATGGCGTTGCTGGCGTTGATCACAAAACTAGTTAACCCTGGAAGAGGTTCACCCTCAAGCATTTCCGAGAAAATTTCCGCGAACTGCGGCACCACCCAGTACATTAACCCGGTAGTGATCAAACCGGCAATCACCAGCACAGCTATAGGGTAGGCCATGGCGGACTTAACCCGGCCGGCAATACGCTGAGCTTTTTCCATAAATGTCGCCAGTCGTTCGAGTGAGGATTCCAGTTCGCCCGCCGCTTCACCTGCGCGAACCATATTGACATACAGTTTATTAAATGTTTTAGGATGCCGAGCCAAAGCTTCGGAAAATGTCGTACCGCCTTCCACGGAATCCGCCAAATCCCCAACCACCAGTCTTGTCCCGACATCCTTTTTCGCCTGCTTTTCCAAAGTCCTCAGAGCTCTCACTAAAGCCAGCCCGGAATGCAGCAATGTCGCCAGCTGACGCGTAAATTCCGTCAGTTTCTTTTTCTTCATCGAGGGCGTACCCAGTACCATGGAGCCGCCTTTGCCTTTGCCGGCGGCCTTGGCGCCGGGTTTTTTCGCCTGTCCCTCCTTCAGGCTTATGGGTTGAAGCCCCATTTCTTTCAGACGTTCGGTGGCCTGCTGCTGGTTGGAAGCCTCTATTTTGCCTTTTTTCTGCTTCTGCTGACTGTCGTATGCTGTGTAGTTAAAAACGGGCATTGTAACAATTCTCCCTATATAAGGTTCAATTCATTACTTGTTTATCTGCAGTTTCTGCATAACGCTTTCAGGATCTCGACACTTGGTAATCATGTCTCCATAAGATATAAGCCCTTTTCCGTAAAGCTCCATTAAATGCGCGTCCAATGTTACCATACCGTACTTGGCGCCTGTCTGTATATCGGAAGTGATGCGAAAAGTTTTATTATCCCGAATAGAAGCTCTTATCGAAGGTGTTGAAATCATGATTTCAAACGCGGCCACCCGGCCGGGCTTGTCGTGTCTCTGCATCAGCACCTGTGAAATAACCGCCACCAAGGTGGTCGCCAGCTGAGTGCGCACCTGTTCCTGCTGGTCGGTTGGAAAAGCGTCTATTATCCGGTCAATGGTTTCAGCCGCCCCGGTGGTATGCAAAGTTCCAAACACCAAATGACCGGTTTCCGCCGCCGTCACCGCCGCCTGAATGGTTTCCAGGTCTCTAAGCTCGCCAACCAGAATCACATCCGGATCCTGCCGCAGACCGCGCCGCAGAGCTTCATCGAAGCTGGGCACATCAACACCCAGTTCCCGTTGGGTGACCACACAGCTTTTATGCGTGTGATAAAACTCTATGGGGTCTTCCACGGTTATGATATGACAAGTGCGCTCCCGATTGATGATGTCTATCATCGAAGCCAAGGTTGTCGATTTACCACTGCCGGTCGGACCGGTGACCAGCACCATGCCCCGAGGCAGATACAGAAGCTCCTTGACGGAAGGGCGTAAACCGATATCCTCCAGGGTCAGCAAGGTGTTGGGAATCGTCCGCATAACGATTCCCACCACTCCACGCTGCCGAAAAACACTCACGCGAAAGCGGGCTTTGTCTCCGAAAGCGAAACCGAAATCCGTCCCTCCGTGCTGCCGGACTTTCTGCTCGTCCTGTTCGGAAATAACATTCTTCATGAGCCGCTCAGTGTCTTCCGCGGTCAAAGGGTCCGTCTCCAGGGGCACTAAATCCCCGTTAACTCTCAGTATGGGGGGGGTGCCGACGGCCAAATGCAAGTCACTGGCGCCCTCGTCAATCACTAAATCCAACAAATCCGACATTTCAACCGACATTGTGACTCTCCATAATAATAACGCTTTGATTAAGTATATTTAAGAATTTCTTCGGAAGAGGTAACCCCATCGAGAATTTTTCTGATGCCGCTCTGCCGCAGCAGAGTCATTCCTTCTTTAACGCCCTGATTACGAATTACGGCCGTAGGTTTCCGCTGATTGATCAAATCCTGCACTTCCGGGGTCACCCGCAAAAGTTCAAACAGTCCGACTCGTCCGCGATAACCGGTTTGATTACAGTTGGCGCAGCCTTTACCGTAACAGAACTGGCGGTCACCGATATCTTCCCGACTTAATTTCAGCAATTTCAATTCTTTATCATCCGGTTCATATTTGCTTTTGCAGGAAGTGCAGACACGGCGCACCAAACGCTGGGCGAGGACTCCAACCAAGGTTGAACTGATTAAAAAGGGCTCCACCCCCATGTCAATCAAACGGGTAATGGCGCCGGCCGAATCGTTCGTATGCAGCGTGCTGAGCACCAAGTGACCTGTGAGAGAAGCCTGAACCGCCATGGCGGCGGTTTCCAGATCCCGCACCTCGCCGACCATTATTCGGTCGGGGTCCTGCCGCAGAAAAGCTCGCAAAGCCGAAGCGAAGGTCATGCCGACGCTTTCTCTGACACCAAGCTGCATGATCCCGTCCAGGTCGTATTCCACTGGATCTTCAGCCGTCAGCAGTTTTTCATCCACAGAATTGATCTCTTTCAAGCCGGAGTAAAGAGTCGTGGTCTTGCCGCTGCCGGTCGGACCGGTGACAATCATTATCCCGTTCGGCCGATGGATTAATTCCCTGATGGTTTTGATCATACCCTCCTCCATCCCCAGCCGATCAAGGTTCAAATCGACAACACTGCGGTCCAGAACCCGCAGCACCACGCTCTCGCCATACTGAGTCGGCAAGGTGGAGATTCGCAAATCTATCGGCCGTCCCGCGACTCTTAACTCGATTCTGCCGTCCTGCGGCAATCTTCTTTCCGCAATGTTAAGACTGCTTAAAACTTTCAGACGACTGATTACCGGCACCGCCAGATGTTTCGGTGGCGGCGCCATTTCATAGAGAGCGCCGTCGATGCGATAACGGATTTTAAATTCATCCGAAAAAGGTTCGAAATGAATATCACTGGCTTGATCCTTGACCGCCTGATAAAGGATAACATCCACGAATCGAACGATCGGCGCCTCGGAAGCCATTTCTTCCAAATCATCCTCAGACTGCTCTATGTCTTCATCATCTCCTCCGACTCCAAAGCCGCTTTGTTCCAATTCCGACAACACCTCCTTCACCGAATCGGCGTCACGGGGATAATAAAAATCCAGGGCATCTTCAATTTCGGTCGGCGAAGCGATCACAATTCGACAATCCTGCCCGAGAACATAATGCAACTCATCAATCATGCGATAATTCATCGGATCCTGAGCCGCCACATAAAGCACACCCTCTTCTTCTCGTATCGGCAGAATGCCGTACATCCTGGCAATAGCCGGAGTGATCTTATTTATTAACTCCCGCGAGATGGAAAGCTCACTGACGTTCACTACCTCCGCGGAGACATCCTCCGCGATCAGCCGCAGTAATTCCGGCTCACTAATGATTTCGAAGTTGTAAAGAACCGAAGTAAAGGATTTTCCTGTCCGTTCATGTTCTTCATAAGCTTCATAAAGCTGTTCTTCGGTGGCTTTTTGGTGGTCCAGCAACAAATGCCAAATGGCATTGCTGCTGGAGTCAAGCTCTATTCTATGTTCGGTCATACCATTTACCTCCTGGTGACACCGGAAACTGTTTAATATTCACCTTCCACTTCATCCGAAGCGGTGACCCGCACTACTTCCTCCAAAGTTGTAATTCCGTTCGCGACTTTTCGCAGACCATCCTCCCGCATACTCCGCATACCCTGATCGCGGGCGTGATCCCGCATTTTGCGGGCGGAAACCCCTTCGTAAATCAAATCCTGAGTGCTTTCTTCTATGACAAATATTTCGAATATCCCTAAACGGCCGCGGTAGCCGCGATTGCAATCATTACATCCTTGCCCGACTAAGAGTTTTTTGTCTCCGAAAAAATCCTTCGGCAATCTTAACGCCTGCATGTGCTCGGGATCCGGATCGGTCTCCTGGGCGCATGATTTACAAATCGTCCGCACCAGTCTTTGAGCCATAATGGCTTTAACGGAAGAAGATACCAGAAAAGGTTTCACCCCCATATCCACCAGCCGGCTGACGGCGCTGGGAGCGTCGTTGGTGTGCAAGGTACTGAAAACCAAATGGCCGGTCAACGCCGCGTTGATGGCAATATTGCCGGTCTCCAGGTCGCGAATCTCACCAACCATGATAATATTCGGCGCCTGCCGCATCATAGCCCGCAGAGACGCAGCGAAAGTCATACCTATACTGCTGTTCACATGCACCTGATTAATGCCGGGCAGCTCATATTCCACCGGATCTTCAACAGTGATAATTTTCGTCGTCGGTTCGTTTATTGTGTTCAGAAACGCGTAAAGAGAGGTGGTTTTTCCGGAACCGGTCGGACCGGTTACCAGAAAGAGACCGTCCGGCATGGAAATAATCCGATTGATTATTTCCTGGTCATCGCTCATGAACCCCAATTCGGCCACTCCCAGAAGCATACTGGTTTTGTCCAGAATACGCATGACGATTGATTCACCATGTGTCGTCGGAATATCAGAAACCCGCAAATCCAGTTCTCTTCCCATGGCCGTCAATTGTATCCGGCCGTCCTGCGGCAGACGATGCTCAGCGATATCCATGCGGGACATGATTTTAACCCGGCTGAGAATATTATTCTGGAGATATCGCGGCGGGCTTTCAACTTCGTTCAGCACCCCGTCGATACGATATCTGACTCGAAATCTCCTCTCCAAAGGTTCCAGATGAATATCCGAAGAGCGGCTTTTATACGCCTCCAGAATAATTAATGATACAAGCCGGATAATCGGCGCGTCATCGTCATCCGTGGTCGAAGTGTCATCAAACATGTCTTCCAGCTGAGCTGTTTTTCCGACTTCGACTTCTCCTTCGGTAATCTCCCCCAGAAAACTGTCCACACTGGCGTCCAGGCTGCCGTAATAAAAATCAAGTGCTTGTTTGAGCTGCCTTCGACTCACCAGGGCCGGTTCAATATCTCGAGAAAGAATGTGCCTGATTGAGTCCAGACTTTCCAGATCCGTCGGATCGGTCATGCCGACCACCAGTGTCTCTTCACTGTGAGTCAAAGGTATCACCTGATAACGACGCGCCACTTCCGCGGGCACCTCTTTAAGCACTTCGTCCGGAATCGTATAATCCGTGAGATCAAAGGTGTCCATACCGTATTCACTGGCCAGAAGCACCAACACCTGATTTTCCGGCATAATCTCCAGTGCGTCCAGGGCCTGGACAATATCAATATTTTTCTCTTCGGCATGTGATCGCACCTGCTCTGCCCGCTCCTGAGAAATAATGTCCCGAGAAGTCAGCAAGTCCAAAATCATTTCATCGGTTACTGTAGCCATATTAACTCCATGAAAAAATGAGCATAATCAAAAATTGTCCTTAACCATAAAACGAAATAATGAAAATGCCAATGCTATCGCTTTCTTGATCCCGTCCGGAAAGGTCTCACGCGATACCTTTCCGGACGGGATCTTTGTGTCAGGAAGCGAAAATAATTTCTTCCAATGCGGCGCAGATTACATGATATATAGACTGATGCATTTCCTGGGCCAAAAAGGTTTCCTTCGCTGGAACATTCAAAAGGACATCAGCGTATTTTTGCAAATCGCCGCCGCATTCCCCAGTCATCGCCACAACCCGTATGTTCATGGCCTTGGCGCAATAAGCGGCTAATTCCACATTCCTGGCTTTCCCGGAAGTGGAGATCGCCCAAAGAATATCCCCGGCCGCTCCTAAAGCATATAAAGACTGAGCGAAAACAAGATCCGCGTGGTTGTCATTGGCGACAGCCGTATTCAGTGACATAAAGGAAACCAGAGGGATCGCTCGCAGTCCTTTCTGTAAACCTTCATGCAGAAGCCTGCCGTTTTCCGCTGAAGCCGATATTGAAGTGGACAAAGCTTTTATCCCGTCTGTCTCATTGGATGTCAGGTGACGAGGATGCAGAAAACCTTTCATCAGTTCTCCGGCTATATGTTCCGCGTCGGCGGCGCTGCCGCCGTTGCCGCAGAGATAAAGTGTGCCGCCACGCTGAAAACAGTCAGTCATCAATTCAACTGCCTTGAAACAACGATCTCGCATGTCCGATAATTCCGGACGGCGTTTACAAAGATTATTAAAATGACGATCAAAAATAGCGTTTTGATTTTTTGAGTGCATATTACCTTAACAATTTCATCGGTTTCGGATTTATTAACAAGCCGATGTTAACACACCGCACAAAAAAGGTGTCAGTAAATCCGTAATAACTATTGGAACAACCCCGACCTAAAGTTATCAACATGTTATACCGTCCGGAATCAATCAAGCTGTCAACAGCTAAATATAATCTTAATTGCGTTGACAACAATCGATTATAAAGTTATTTGAATTATTCCCGGACATATTAATATTACTCTGTTCTTAAATTAAAGAATACAATACTCTAACAGAAATGTCGAACTAACAGAAATTGGGAGAACACATGAAAATCGTCATACTTAAAGAAAATCTGGCCTCGGCGCTGAGAAAAACCATCAGCGCGGTTAACTCTAAAAGCACTATCCCCATCCTTAACAATGTGTTACTGGAGGGTGATCAAAACGGCTTTTCAGTGACTGCCACGGACTTGGAAATCAGTATTAAGACCCGCGTTGAAGCGACTGTGGAACAAGAAGGCAAAACAACTTTGCCTGCTCGTAAATTCAGCCAGATAATCAATGTTCTGCCGGAGGGAGAAGTGACCCTGGAAACCGATGATAATGAACAGACTTCCATCTCTTGCAAAAGGACATTTTTTAAAATGCCGGGCTTGAATCCGGAGGAATTTCCCGAAGAAGAACGGGTTGATTCAAATTGGAAATTCACCTTTCCGGCGGGAGAATTCAAGAAAACTTTAGCCAAGGTTTCCTATGCCGTCAGTTACGATGAAAGCCGTTATGTGCTGAACGGCACTTTGCTCAGTTTCCGCTCCGGAGTGTTGACCACTGTCGCCACTGACGGTCGGCGTCTGGCGCTGATGGAACAGAATCTGCATGAGGAAAGCCTGGAGGACTTTGATGTGATTCTGCCCGCTAAAACCACAGCTGAACTGATGAAGGTGCTGGAAGGTGAAGACCCGCTGGAGATTGGCCTGACTGAAAATCAGGCTGTATTTTCTAATTCAGAGCTTCTTATAACCTCTAAACTGGTGGAGGGAAACTACCCTAATTATCGCCAAGTCATCCCCGCCAGTTTCAATAATTCAATCATTGTTCAGCGGGAGGAAATGATCGGAGTCCTGAACCGAGTGGCGATGATGATCAGTGAAAGCAGCACCACAGTGAATATCAACCTGGCGGACGGACTGATGACCGTCAGCGCTTCCAGCGCCGAATTCGGCGAGAGCAGCGAGCCGATAGACATTGATTATCACGGCGAGCCGGTTAATATTTCTTTTAATCCCGCCTTCATTATTGAACCGCTTCGGCACATGGATACCGATCAGACGGTTTTCCAGTTTAACGATGAACTGAGCCCGGCTTCCATTTCAGGCGATGAGGGTTTTCTTTGCGTAGTGATGCCGATGCGGTCTTCATAATGATTTTATCTCGCTTGCGACTGGAAAATTTTCGTAATTACAGTCGGCTGGACATTTCCCTTCCTGACGGGATGACGGTTTTACGGGGGACCAACGGCCAAGGTAAAACAAATTTTCTGGAAGCCATTTATTTTCTTTCTTTACTGCGCTCATTTCGCACTCGAAAAACGGCTCAGCTGATTAAATTTGAAAAGGATTATTTTCGCCTTGAAGGAGTTCTTCTAAAGGATCAAAAATGGCTGGCGGAAGATAAGCTTACAGTTTTTTTCGGAAACGGCAGAGAACTGCTGGTTAATCGTCGGCCTGTTGGGAAAGCCAGTCTATTCATCAATCAATTTTTATGTGTGGCCTTGACACCTCATGATCTGGAACTGGTTCGGGGCGCTCCGAAAATACGCCGCCGCTTCTGTGATATACTCGGCGCTCAGATCTTTCCTTCATATCTTCAGCATCTGATCAGTTATCATCATGTCCTGAGGCAGCGCAATGAATTGCTGCGAAGCGCAAAAAAATTTCCTGATTCCGTTATGACGGCCTATGATCAGCTTTTGGCGGAACACGCCGCGGAAATAATTATTCGCCGACATCGGCTGATCGAAAAAATTAATTTCCATTTACGTTCCGTCTGCCGTCGGTTGAAATTTGATGATCAGCCGCCGTCGATTGATTATCGTTTGAGCATTGATGATATTGTTTTTAATAAAAATGAAGAAAGGGAGGAGAAGGAATCGGTCGTAAAACAGTTTCTGCGGATCTTAGCTCAGGAAAAGAATCGGGATCAGGAGCAGGGACACACTCGCTGCGGACCGCATCGGGATGATTTGTTCTTTACTCGCGGCGGTAAGTCAGTTGCCGCTTTCGCTTCAGCGGGTCAATGCCGATTATGTGTTTCAGCTTTGAAATTAGCGGCGGCCGAAACGGTAAGAGAATTGCAAACTGAAAAACCATTGATCCTGCTTGTGGACGATGTTTATGGTGATTTGGACGCTCGTCGGCGACAGGATTTTTTTCAGACTTTGGCGGACTACAGACAGATTATAATGGCCGGCACAGAGATTCCTGTTGAACTGGCTCCAGTGCGTCCGACAGTAATGAATGTCAATGAAGGAGTAATCGAAGTTTGACAATGAGTGATCAGCATTCAGTGAATTTGTCTCAGATCAATATTTTGGCGGTTGAGCATGAACCCCAGCTGGGGGAGTATATTGAATCATCTTTACGCCAATGCGGCGGTCGGGTGTTCCTCGCAGTCAATGCCCAGGAAGCGTTTCAGCTGCTGATGGAACATGATTTTGATCTTTGCGTGCTTGATCTGGAGATGGGCAACATGGACAGTCTGGCTTTTTTACAGGAAATCCTGAAAGTCTGGCCATGGCTCGGAATAGTGGCTCTGACAACTGACGACCATAACAGCACCAGGCTGGCGGAAATCGGCGAGTTTCGAAGTGTGGATAAAAAAGGTTTTGATCCGGTTATCCTGGAACGAAAGGTGCGGGAAGAATACCTCGATAAACATGCTCAAAGAGTGCGGGAAGACGGTATCCAGGAAAATATGCATCTGGAAAAATTCCAGTATAAAATGCGCGGGTTGAGGCGGTTGATGGAGGGCGCGATGAAAGCCAACACTCTGGTTGAAGCATTGCGCTATCTGTGCATGGGAATTGGGCATATTCTGCCTTTTGCCGTGGTTGGAGTTATGGGCAGTGATGGTGAGTATGTCGTCATTTTCAACGTGCAGAAAGAAGTTTCGGAAAAATTTATCAATCGCCTGACCAGTATAATTCACAATCGTTATCAGGCATTGACCGGCAGGGAGGTGTCGCGTGAAAATCTTCACATAGAGAAGGCCGGCAAACCGGTCGTTAAAGATGGTGAAAGCCGTATCGGCAGCACTTTTTCCGTGCCGGTTATCACCGGCGGAGAATTGCGGGGCATTATTACTATCGCCACGCTTTCCGATAACTTTTATACCGCCGCCGACACCACTTTTATGTATTATGCCGCCAATCAGCTGTCAACAGTTTTCGCGGCGATGACCCATATTCGCAATCTGGCGGTTCATGATCCGATGACCGGGCTTTTTAATCGTCTGAAACTGGATCGGGAAATGGAGAATAATTGGCGTTGGTGCGTTGAAAAGAGCAAACCGATATCTGTGGCGATTATGGATTTGGATCATTTTAAGATTGTCAATGACACATACGGTCATTTGACCGGTGATGATGTCCTGCGTGAATTCGCTAAGCTGTTGCGAAATAACACCTGTAAGGAATCACACGTGCTCGGTAGGTACGGTGGAGAAGAATTTGTGATAATTATGCCGGATGCGGATCATGAAAGGGCGGTTGAATGTGCCGTTACTTTTCTGGAACAAGTCAGAAAACATGTCTTTAACCAGAAGCGGCGTCCTTTGCGTCTGACAGTTTCGATTGGGCTTTCAAGTTATCATCCCGGAAGCGGAGAAAAGGCAGAAAAAACTTCCGAGCAACTCCTTACTGAAGCGGATCAGGCTATGTACAGAGCAAAAAGAGCTGGACGCGATTGCCTGCGGGTGTGGTCGGACCGTAAAGAAGAAGACAAGGATGTTTTCTCCGAACAGGAAAGAGCGGATAAAGCCGCGTTCAAGTCGATGTACCGAATGAAACATCGAAATCCGGGAATTATTATTATTCAGGAGAACTTGGGACTGCGTCGAAAACTTGAGGAGAGTGTCGCCAAAGAGGGATATCGGGTGGAATCGTACGATAACAGCACCGCCGCGATGAAACAGTTGAAGAAGAAACCGGATGAATATGATCTGGTGATGACTGATCTATCCATGCGGGAAAAAAAAGCAGTGGAACTGATCCGGGAAATTTTATCCATTGATGAAACCTTGATGGTGGTGGTGGTCTCCGGTTACGCTAAATTCGACAAGGCGGTTGAATGCCTGCGGGTGGGAGCTTATGATATTATCCAGGAGGAACTGCAAACCAAACGGCTGGGTGTGACTCTGCGACGAGCACTCGATTATCGCCGAACTCTGCTGGAAAACCGTCAATACGAACAGTATCTTATGGAGATGGTGCGGCGGAACAGTGCTAAAATCAATGAAACCATGGATGAAATAAAAACCTCTTATAATTTCACTCTGGAAGCATTGGTCAGATTACTGGACGCTCGCGAAAAAAATTCCGGCAATCATAGTAAGAGAGTGCGGGATTTAACTCTTTTACTGGCTCGCAGAATGGGAATTACTGGCGAAGAGCTGGAAAACATCGGCCGCGGCGCCCTGCTGCATGATATCGGCAAAATAGGCATCCCCGATTCAATTCTCTTGAAAGAAGACAAACCTACAAAAGAAGAATGGCGTTTAATTCGTAAACATCCGGAAATCGGATACAGGGTTTTAAAATACAGCGCCTATTTGAGGGAGGCCGCGGAAATTGTTTATTCACATCAGGAAAAATGGAATGGCAGTGGTTATCCGCGCGGTCTGAAAGGCGAGGAAATTTGTCAGGGAGCCCGGATTTTCGCGGTGGTCGATGCTTATGACGCCATGCGCACCGACCGGCTTTATCGGCAGGCAATGACTGTTGAAGACGCGATCGCCGAAATTAAATCTCAAAGCGATTCTCAGTTTGACCCTCGCGTGGTCAACGCTTTTATGGAATGCAAAGATGAAATTGAAAAACTGCTGCAGTTGCTGCTCCGGCAAAGTGTCCAGGAAGAAACCGATGTGTTCGCTCAATTGAAGTCTTAAATGGCTGTTTGAGCACAGATTTTCCCCAGTGACCCGAAACCTGATACCTTGCGGTTATACGAACCCCGGAAATATTTTAAATATTATGGAAAACAAACAGCATCAGGAAGATTTTTTCTTTTTCCAGCCGGCTTCGGAGGAACATCTTAAGCGGGAGAAGAAAAAGGCGCGCGAACTGCGGCGTTCGCAATGGTGGAAAAATCAGCTAGCCAAAGGAACATGTAATTACTGTAATGGTCGCGAAAAACCAGGAGATCTGACCATGGATCATGTGGTGCCGATTGTTCGCGGTGGGCGCACATCGCGCTCAAACGTCGTTCCTTGCTGTAAACGCTGTAATACCGCCAAACAGAATATGGTCCCCAGTGAATGGCTGGAGTATGTGCTGAAAAATTGAAAGATTTATCACTGCATTTTTTTGATATTCTGGAAAACTCGGCGAAAGCAGGGGCCCGGAAGGTCGACTTTACCTTGAGTTACACTGAGGAACGTCTGTATTTTCGCTTTCTCGATGACGGTCCGGGATTTCCACCTTTTTTATTGCCGGATCCAGCCGATCCCTTTAAAACAACCCGCCATGAAAGACCTGTCGGTCTGGGATTGGCGTTGCTTCAGGAAAGCCTGCAGGCCGCCGCTGGTTCTCTTGTCGTCCGCAACCATCCGCAAGGCGGTGCGGAAGTTAAAGGCAGTCTTGATATGAGTCATCTGGATG
>PUNB01000173.1 GCA_003552565.1 Lentisphaerota bacterium | reverse complement strand
GGCCAGCTCCTCCACAACATTCGGCACCATTAACCAGATACTCGCGAAACCCGGTGGTCTATTCAGCAAAACTTGCTTTTCAATACTACTACGCTACGCTACCCCGTGAACGGTTACCGAACAGGAAACAAAAGAAACGCGGTCTCCAAATCATCCGATGATCTGTGAAGCGTCCCGAAAAGGCGATATCGAGGATGTGAAACTGCACCTGCGGCAAGGCGCGGATGTGAATACCACAGACGGAAGAAACGATTTCACGGCGCTTCACTGGGCGGTTAATGTTAGAAACGCCGGGATGACGGAGTTACTGCTGGAGCACGGACTGGATCGTCGTCGTGCACGGGAATATCGTGTCCGCGAGGGCATCACGGATGGAGTCGGCGCCGAGTTTGTCGTGCATATCTGTATCTTCTGTTTGCATCGCTACCCTCAGTAGTGCGTCGATGCAAAGGCTCCATTTATTGCTCAGGTGGGACGTGGGGGGCGGATGATCCGTTCCCGTAGCTGGAATGCGGCTGAAGAGCCGAAGTCAACTAGGACGTTCAACAGCGACAGAACACAGTCATGCAGTCTGGCCTGCTGCCTCATCTCCATCGAATGCATATGCACTTCACGCCGCAGAAGTGATTCCAGGAGTATCCGGGTATTGCTGTCGGACAGCAACTTGCTTTGATCCAGGGATGGCAATCCGTCCGCGAGCCAACAAAAGGCATTGGGGAGGAAGAAACTCCCCACCGAATATAGCAGTTCCATAGTCGCCTCAAATCCGGATGCGGTGTGGCAGGCTTTCGCGCAGGCATTAGCCATATGGCCAGGTTCTGCCGACAGCACGCTCCATTCACGGGCATCGCTTTTCCATGGGATGGTCCCCAGTAACAGTGACCGAATGAATTTCTTTTCGCGGAACCACATACGACTCGACGTCACCCGCTTCGGATCGAGAGCTGGTTCTGCAAAGAGATGCCACAACTGCCAGAAGTGCCCGACATCAGCGGCGCGCTCGGCGTTTATGATCAGCTGCTCGACAAAGTCAGCAACGTAATCCGGGCAAGCATCCATGCGATTGCAGAACGGCGTACAAAGGCGCTTCGCCGTCTCTATGTCGTTCTTCATTGAGAAGTACGCAGTGCAGTCTGTTACGACTCGCTTAAGATCGAATAGCTTTGTTCCCCAATCCCGCGTTCTGTTCTGATCCTGCTCTTCGGCAACCAGGACTGCATCGATGACCGCCAGCAGCAGCGGTTCCCAATCAAATAGCGCCTTGTCCTCTGGGAGCATGTGCACGACTGATGGTAGGTAAAAGGCGGACCAGTCGTCCAAGTTAATGGTAGTATCCGCGATCGCATCCGCAAGCTCTCCAGAAGCCATCATCGCCCACAGTTCACTTTTCAGACCACTGAACTTCCCTTCAACCTCAGCCTGCTTCTTCTCGGATGCTGGGTCCAAGAAGTCTCTTTGGGCTTCATGAAGCTCCTCGCTCTCCTGCTTCGCCAACTGTCCGAATCTGATCATTCCGGCAAGGAAAGACCGGGCAAGGTCCGGATATTCTGACCAGAGTTTCAATCGGCAGCAACGCACGGTTGCGTTCCGCACAGCGGGATCAAGATGCGTTAGACTTGCGGCGATAGCCAGTCTAATTTCCTCATCAGAGAGCGAGGAAAGATCACGGCCGAGGAGGAGAGGAAGCACGCCGGCGGAGGCTGCAGTTCCATCGGACGCTCCGTTTCGATACAAACCCCGCGGGTTGACCGCGAAGCTTCGCGCAACCCTCTCAACCACTCTCACGGCGCACCAGGCGAAATCATCCTGCTGTAGTTCACCCAAATGGTCGCGGATACTCAGAGCAGCTATGTGGTATGGCCCGCTCATCCAGAACCGCTTGCTGTCTTCGTCGGTTTCGCCATCAAGTTCAGCCTCTGTGTTCCGCGCCCACTGCACCGCTTCCGGCCAGTCCTCAAATGGCATCGGCACCTTGCCCGGATTCTGGAATTCACCGCGGGACCACAGGCTCGCATGTGCGAGTTTCTGGCGACGCTCTATCACGGGTAAGCTCCGGGACTGCATTTCCTGGATGTCCCGGTCAGGATCTGTGGAGGTAACGAGTACCTTGTTTCCTTCGGCTGACTCGAACTTGCACTTACGAAGATCCATGCGATGCAGTGCGAGTCGCCAGGTGCGATCATCGTCTGTTTGTTCTTCAGGTGACGGCAGGTTGGCGAGGTGCATGTCGATGATATCTTGAACTGGCTGGCGCAAGTCACTGAACTGTAGGTTCAGAGCGAGGGTCTCGAGGTAGTGTGTGCGATGGTCGCTCTCCTTGGCTTGTTTCCGTTCGTCAACGTGGATCTGCTTGTCCGGTTGCTCCGGCAACCCCATCGCGCCAGCGACATCCACGATCAGGGCTCTTTCCTGCAAGGCACGCGCCATATCCAGCTCGAAGAACTCCCTCGTCCGCAATAGCGGGAGCATGTGCTCCCTGATACGGCGGGGGAACTTGGTTGCCAGACTCGCAAGCACGCCAGATATCGCGCAGGAATTGGACTCTTTGAGCAAGCGATCAACGAGTTCGCCCATATCCTGATTTGTTTCGGCCAGCTCGAGGAGCCACTTCTCCAGTGCCATCAAGGCAGACTGCAGTGTCTCAGGGAGCACCGTGTTCCCGCGATACCCAGCCCAGAGACGCCAACTCAGGTACTGTTCGATCTCCCTGCCGTCATTCAGCGTCACGATGACCTTGGGCAGTTCCTTTCCCGCTGGGCTGTCGAGATCCGACCATGCATACAGTTCAGAGGTCCTGTTGATGAGGTCCAGAACAAGCTGGAGCCCGTGCTCAGCTGAAGCCTTCAGCAGTGAATAGAACGGTCCTTGCAGCGCACTCGCAGGATGCATATCAAACTCGAAGTCACTGTCAAGACCAAAGTCAACCCCAATATCGACGCTTGAATAGTGGCAATAGCGCTCACGAGGCTTTCTTGTTGGCAACCATTTGTGCCTTGCAAGGGCGGCCACATCTTTGGGCATGCTGGCACATAGATGGGAGCAGTAGAAAGTCTCAACCGCCGCATCGGCTACACGTTTGAAAAAGTGGTACCCCTCTGGCAGTGGTTTGCGGGGGGCAAAAGGCGAACCATCCCTGACGCTCTCGCTGACCGCCGGAACGCTCAACGTCTCTTCAAAGAGCTCGTGGAGCTTGTCCTGGGTTGCTTCCGACACTCGGAACGCGACGCGGAGAACCTCCTTTCTGGCATCGTCCTGATAGTAGTCGTCCCGAGTCAGTTCCAAAAGGTGCAACGCAATTACACCAACACTGCGGGCCTGGGCAGGCAACTTCTCCGCTGGATCGAGTCCCGCGACCCAGTCTTGCAGCAACCCAAGTACGGTGAGCAAGTTACCCGACTCCACGCTTCCCAGATGCTGCTCAAGGAACGCTATCGTGGCCCGCCAGCCAGAACCTGTTGGTTTCAGAAACATACTCGCAAACAGGTCCCGGCCTCTTGCGTTGATCGGCAGCTTGGATAGCTTGGACGTATCTGGCTCCTTACATGCTGTTCGGAGCAGGTGAATCACGCGAATCAGATGAGCCATCTCATCGCTGAGCAGAACGGCCTCCTGATTGCTGAAAAAGGTCTCAGCCTGTGGCGACAGCATGGTCGCTACGAGCACTTCGTCACGCCAGAAAGGAGCCAGGGCAGCGTCTGCTGACACCCGCGCAATGAAGGAGGAAGCCGAACCGTCATTGCCCTTTAGCCTGTCTGTCAGCCACGCTCTGAAACCGCGGCGCATCGCAGGCTCCGCGCCAATCTCCGCAAAGAAAGCTGACTGGTCTTGACCGTACTCGTGGAACACCGATTCTATATGGCGTTCAAGGGCCCAGTCCTCAAACAGATCGTGTGCAGGCGCAATGCCTTCCTCCGTTCTGATGATGAGATCGTCTGCTTCCAGCTCAGTGAGCGCGGCAGTGTCCAGCTCTCCGACAGCGATGAAAGGTCGCATGGCCTTGGCGCGCTGAACAGCCACCTTCTTGAAGCAGTCTTCACGGCGAAGATGAATCCCATCTTGTCGCGCCACGTCATTGCGGATGATGTATCGCCACAGGCGGGACTTGAATTCAGATACACCGATGGCTGCCGCTCTCTGTTCAGTTCTCCAGTCAGCAGCAGTTGCATGGCTTAGGTACATTGGGACGCGCAGAAGATCCCTGACTGAGGCATTCTCCATGAGGGGAACTAGGGCAGGACTCCACTGGCACGCCTGTTGCAGTTCGAAGTCGGCCAGAAGAGGCACCTCGACGACCGCTGGCGAGACGCCCTGAGGAACTAGAACTTCGTTCTTGATGTCACCCAGCGCGTGTGACCGGCAGGTCAACAGGACCAACCACGATTCATCTTGGATGACGAACTGCAGGAGCTGCTGGAACGCATCCAACCAGTCGGCTTCCAAGAGCTTCTCCAAGGCCTCAACCACGAGCAGTTTGGGTTTCAATAAGCCGAAGCGGCGGGATAGCGTCTCGATGGATTCGGTCACTCCCATTTCTGTAAGCGCTTCATGCAGGTGCGGGCGGTCCAGTTCATCCGCCTTGAGGATGAAGACGGGGAACTCCGTGGCATGGGTTTTAAGCAACTCCTTTATGAGAGCCGACTTCCCCGACCCAGCGCCGCCGGCAACAAGAACCTGCCTGCTCTGAATCAACCAATACCAGAGATAGTCCACTAACCATTGGCGGTTCAAGCGTTGTCCATCTCGCAACTCCGTCTTTACGATGCTGAGTATGCCAGCGGTGTGCTCTGAGAGACGCTCTACTCCCGCACTGACCGTCACCGCACCCTCACGGAAGCAACCTTCGAACCTCTCCATCAGCATCTGCCTGGTCAACGTGCCCGCTGCGGGGTCGTAATCGGCGGCGAGCTTCACAAGCTCTGCCCAGATAGTGTCAGCATTCTTCTGTGGCGATGTGTCAAGCCCGAGTTCCAACATTCCGCAGACACGGGCCTGATCAAAACCTGATGGCGAATCAAAATCGTATGTGATCCAATGCAAGTTCTTCAGGAATTCCCACAGCTCGGGATCGTCATCACTGGCCAAGCCATTTTCTCGCAGGATCGCCCTCAGTGCATCGAGGTATGTACGTGTCGGATCGGATGTGAACTCCTTGGTGGCAATCTTATTGAAGAACTCCTCGCTGCTGGCAGACGTGCGGCTACGTACAAGCAGAGGGCGAAAGTGCTTCACGGCCTTCGCGGCCCCCGGACCAGTGACCAGGGCCAGAGCATCCCGTTGCCGATCAAAGTCTTTCTTGTTCCTGAAATCGAGCCATGCGCCCACGATGGCCTTCCTGAAATCATCGTCTTTCTCTGTGAAAGCGCAATCAGACTTGATCTGGACCAGCAGTCGGTGGGTCTCACCACCCGCAGAGACAAGCTGAACGAAGACGTCATCCGTGTGGTAGTTGGCTTGTCGCGCCTGCAGACGGACAAACTCAGCCGTCCCCGGCGGGAGACAAGGATATCTGCCCTTCACGAGCATCGTTGCAAGGAAGGAGGCTTGTACGACGAACTCGAACGCAGTTCCGCCGCCGCCAGTGGCTTTTGGTGATGCGACCTCAGCCGCCATTTGGCACCTCTTCCAGCTCCTCAGCTGGGCTTCTTTTGGTCTGTTTCAGGATTACGTCGCCGTGGCCATCTGCCATGGGAGGCTGTATGCCAGCGATAGGAGAAACCAAATAGCGCCCATCAGCCTCAAGCGAGTGGGCCACTTGTTGATCGGACTGGCCATCATTGCAACTCTCTGCACAATGCTTAATTATGCCATCTTTGGTTTTCCAGGATACTCTGATGGTTCGCATAGCCATGTGGTATTCATTTCCTTTTTTGTTGTGCAGGTTTTAAAAACTTTTATCTACTCATCATTCGGCGATTGCCTTCAGCAGTGCATCTCTCGCGTCGGAGTAGAACTGGATGTCTACTTTCGTTGCCATGTCGTCGGAGAGATCCAATAATTGACGACGGGATGCTACGGGCATCAGCAGAGCCGTGGCCCCCTTTTCGACGGCGATTTCGGCGAGGGTTACAGCGTTGTGGACTGGTTCAATTGAACCGCCCAGGTTGATCTCGCCTACAACAATCAGCCCGCCGCGGACGCTTTTCTTAAGTAATGCCGTACAGAAAGCTATGATCGCGGCCACGCCTACTCGTGACCCCGACTTGGCTGCATCAAATGCCCGTAGTTGCGTCGTGAACTCGTGGTGGCGTGGGTCTTTGTCACCGACAAGCTGCATGGCCATCGCGTACAAGTTCTGCTCGGCGTAGCCCATACTTTCACGGAACGGCGCCGGTACCGGTTTGTTCAATATCTTTACGCCGGAGCCAGGTCCTTCGTTGACCTCGATCCGATAGAGGCCGGGGTGCTCGTCTTCCCCACCTGGACTGATCGTCCAAACCTGACCTGGCTCCAGTGGATCTTCGGTAATCGTGTTGCCGCTCTGCAGTTCAGGTGTTGAGACAAACTTTTCCACCCCTTCTTCCCCGAGGATGTAACTGAAATGCGTATTCCGAAACTCCGCGGCACCGATTCTCTTCTGTTGCTCTTTTACGCGCCGTCTAACTTCCATCCCGATCCGCACTGCCCACTCCAAATCTTCGTCCGGAACGCTCATGCCTCCGTCAGGATACAGTAGTTTCAGCAATCCGCTGACGGTCTTGTTCACAGCATTTACGTCGCGTCCGGAAAGTGATCCACCAAAAAGAGCTCTGCTTCGGAACAAGTTTACGCGACTTTCATTGCGTAATTGGCTCCAGCATTCCGAGAGAAAATCACTCACCAAGCCGAAATGATCTGTCAGCAGTTCTTTGCCGATCTTAGGCACGTCCCACCCCGGCAGGAAAGCATGGATACGGTCCATGAATGCGGTATCGTTTCGCATCTCCTCCGGGAGGGGACCGAAAAGATGGCCAAGCCGCTGT
>PUNB01000263.1 GCA_003552565.1 Lentisphaerota bacterium | reverse complement strand
CGAAGACGTGGAAGGCGACCGGGTCTTTCTCTGGTTCGCCGGGGTGCACAATCAGGCCAAGGTATGGGTCAACGGCGAGCATGTCGGCAACAGCCACACCTCCTCCCTGCGCCCGTTCGAGATGGATGTGACGGATGCGCTCCGCCCGGGAGAGGAGAACTGGGTGGCCGTGCGTGTTCAGTCCGTCCGTGTACGCGAGGTGGGAGTCGGCGGCCTGGTCGGTCCGGTGTTCTTCTACGCCCCCGCCGACGGCGCGGAAGCCGACCTGGCCTACCCGCTCCGCGAGGACTTCCCGGCACCCAAGGATGCATTGTGAGGTAGCATGTATGGTGTGGAACTGGGAACTGTCAAAAGTTTTATGAAAAGTATGAAAAAGGAATCTGGCGACGATTACGGGCCACGAGCAGAGCGAAGCACCAATCGTCCATCGTAATCGTCGCCCGTAATCGTTCACCGAAATAGGTCGAAAATAGAGAGAAAAAACGGGGGAGAAAGCCCGAAATTGGAGAGTCCGCCCTGCTTAATTAATCAGGAGAGTTATGATCATGTATAATAATAAGTCTCTTTCCTTGGCGACACCCGTTATTATCGCTCTTTGTTTTGCATTAAGCATCCCCGCGGCAGCCGAAGCGGAAACGCGGGTTGCTGAAAAGGTGACCGATACGGATTTTCTGCGGGAGCATGAGGATTTTGATCCGCCGTGGGAGTACACGATCGCTGAGGAGCAGCCGACGGTGTATTATACTCGTTATCCGCTGCCTTACGAAGCGCCGGACGGTCTGTGGAGTTCGTGGGGCACTGGTGAGGTGCATTCGAGCGGCAAGGTTTACACTGCGGTCGGTGATCACAAGGGTATCGGCGGCGATTCCCACCTTTTCCAATACGATCCTGAGACACGCGAACTGCGCCACATCGGCGGTATTTTCGAAACCATAGAGGGCTTTGACTCGGAAAAGAACTACGGCCTCGGCAAAATTCACGGCCGTTTGAGCGAGGGCGCTGACGGCAACATCTACTTCGCCGGCGGGCAGGGGACCAGCCGGGACCGGGAGCATTACAAGGGTACCCATCTGTTCCGCCTGGAACCGGACACCGGCCGGATCATCGATCTGGGCCGGCCAATGTTCGGATGGAGCACACCCTCTACGCACTTCAATCAGCGGGACATGCTTTTGTATGCTGAGATGATGATTCCTCCCGTTCATCTGGGCGGTGATCCGCGGGACGATTTCCTCGATCCCCTGGTGGAAGAACTGGGCCGGCAGCCCTGGCGTTTGATGGTCTACGATCTGGAGAAGGAACGGGTGATTTACTTTGGCGGCAAAGAACAGAGTTCGGCATCGCGGGACCTGTTCGTTGATGCGGATGGTCATGCCTATGTCGGGGGTCCCGAAGACGGGCACCTGCAAAAATACGATCCGGCCTCGAATTACGTTCGGAAACTGGATGTGAAGATGCCTGGCGACATTATCCGAAGAACTGCGGGGCCTGACCAGGACGGTATGCTCTACGGCATTTCCCGGGACCGGGAAGACAACCGGATGTATCTTTTTAGATTCGACCCGGAGACGGTGTCCATAAAGGTACTTTTTGAAGTCGGTCGGGACTGCGCGGCCATGGGGCTGGACGTGGAGAACGGGTTTCTTTATTTCCTGCCGGGCGGCAAGAACTCCGCGGGGTGGGGCTCGCCACTGATCCAGGTGGATTTGCATGATAAGAGCCGGAAAGTAATTGGTTTCCTCCATCATCCCGTATGGGAGAAATACGACTTTCACCTCGCCGGGAGCTATAATCTCATGGTCAGTGACGATGGCATCTCGGTTTATATCAGCTTTAACGGCGATGAAAGTGAAAGAGAGTTCGCCGAGCGCCCCCATGGACACGGCTTCGGAGATCAGGCGTTTGTGGAGGTTGGAGTTCCGGATTCGGAGAGGAAAAGCAGCCGGTGACTATAAGTTTGAATGATAATGAAGCGGAACGCAAAGTAGCTGTTACCCGGCACGGCCTGCGGATAAACGGAGTGGAGATTCCGGCCATCAGTGGCGAGTTCCATTACTGGCGCGATCTTGGTTTAGACGGTGGCGAAGGAGTTTTCCAGGATTTTCTGAAAAATAAATATGGCCGTATTTCGGCTTTGAACAAAGCGTGGAACCGGCAGTTTGCGGACTGGCCGGCTGTTAAGGCCGAGTGTGTCGATGACGGCCGCAGCCGGGAATCATTCATTGCCTACAAAGATGTGCGTGAATTTCTGCATAAAGAAAGCACGCGCATCGGCGAATTATACTGCGACATCTACAGAAATCTGGGTGTCGAAGTGCCGATGTTCCACAATCTGCTGGGCTATTTTAAATTCCATGACTGGCTCGAGCTGAAGCGGCAGGTCGCTTTCGCAGGGGTGGATATTTATCCGGCGGCCAACTTCGAAGCGGGCGGGGGCAGTCAGGAGGATGTATTCGCGGCCGGAGTCGGCACGCATCAGAAGTTTGTCGACACCTGCAAGGCCGCCGCCGATCTCGGAGGGCTCGGCTATATCGCGGAATTCCAGAGCGGCTACATTTCCACCGGTTCACGCACTCTGAATCAGCAGCATTATCGCATGACCTGTGTGTCGGCGCTGGGCGCCGGAATCAGCGGCTGGAACTGGTATATGCTGGTTGACCGGGAAAACTGGGCGGAAAGCTGTATCACCAATATGGGGAATAAAAACCCCGACTGCTTTCCCGAGTTTCAGCGTATCATCGAACTGATAGGAGAACAAGATCTGCACAAGGCGCACCGGAAGTGCGGGCTGGGGGTGATCTACGATCCCTTGCAGGAGGCCTGCGGAACCAGCGGCCGGGAGCCGGAAATCCGCCAACTGCTCTATCGCGGCGGGATTGATTACCGGCGGGTGGACTTGCGGTGTCGCGAGATGCTGCCGGAGTTCCATACCTTGATCTACGCCGGTGCCGACTACTTGAGCGAGGAGAGCCAGGAGACTCTGAAGGAATGGGTCTCTAATGGCGGCACTCTGATAGTTTTCGGCAGCGGAGTGTTCATGAACGAACGTCTGGAAGACTGCAATGTTCTGGAGTTTATCCGGCCGGAAAGAACCTTGGATCTTTTTCAGTATCCCGATGTGTTAAAAGTGGCCGGCCTCGCTGATGAAGAGGTCAGTCTTGACCTGCCTTGTTCTTTGTTCTCTGAGGACTCGGGGGTTGATGAGCTTCTGGAGGGAGTTCTTTGGGGGAGTGAGGTGAAGTTTCCGATGCGGCCCATCACCAGCAAGAATGAAGAGCGTTGGAGTTACGGCTGCGGCTATAAGCGTACCATCGGGGAGGGGCGGCTGCTGGTACTGGGCGGCAACCCCGCATCACCCGCTTCAATGCGAGCGCTGCTGCGTTCACAAGACATCGAGATGCTGCTGCGCTGCGAGCCCGAGGGAGTTTTTGCCAGCCTGCTTCATGCGGAAGACAGCGATGATCTCTTTGTCTGCCTGGTTAATCCCGGGCGCGCGGATAAAGTTGTTCGTTTGTTTTCAGCGAAACGCTTGGCCTTAACAAGTGCCAGTTTGTGAATCTCTACAACGGCGACAAGTTAACTGTCCAGGATCATTCCCTGATCCTGCCCCTCGGCAAGAAGGACGGATGTTTACTGAAAACAAAGCAGTCATAGAGGTCATCCCGAAATCACCTTTTCATGAGGAAGTAGTGATTGAGGACTGGCCGGACCGGCTGCCGGCGGGCTGGATGCTGGGGACTTATCGGGGATCGGCCGCCCTGTTGAGCGAGGGCGACCCCGAAGCGCCGCCCTCCCGCGCGGCGGCCTGGCTGAAAGGTGATTACGCAATTTACGTGTTGGATTATTATTCGTGCGTGTATAGACCATAAAACCCTTTTCGCATAACCTCTAACTAAGCGCTAATTACGTTGTTCTTTAAGAAGATAAAAGTTTATGGAGATAAAAATTATGACAAAAAAGAATTTGTTTTTGTTGATGCGAAGCTGTAAGTTGTTTAAAATGCGAAAAATTGAATGTTCCTGGAGGTTGTTTGCAATACGTCGGTCGGCCGTCTTCCTAATAGTATCAGCATGTCTGCCGTTGCTTGTGCCCTGTCTTGCGGAAGCGGAGACTGTCAGGGTACATCTATGGTTTTCTGATGAGGGTGCACCGGAGATTTATCAGAACGAGGCGGAGGCGTTGGGCGAGGTTTTCGACGAAGCATTTGTCGAGAAAGCTTCTACGGTTCAGAAAGAGACAGTTAGCGCCTTCGATGAAGGAAGTGTTCTCTGGGTGGTCGCTCCGGGCGTTGAGGAGGAAATTCAGGAGGTCGTGTTTGACTGGGTTCGTGCCGGCGGACGGCTGGTGCTGGCGCCGGGGGCGATGAGTATGGACAGGGACGGAGAAACCACCGGGGTAGTGGCCTCGGCCATGGAGCCGTCATTGAGTGAGTGGCGACCTTTGACCGATGTTGACGGGCTGTTTGGTGTACGGGTGGAAGTGTCCTGGTATGCGGATCCGGATCCTGAGGCGCCGCTCTGGGAGATGCCGGAACCGGCGGCGACCGGCATGGTTGCAGGTCCTGGTCTCGCGGTCGAGGGCGGGGCCGAAGATGTGGATCCCTCGGGGCAGGCCCGCAATGTGGCGGTGGCCGAATACGCCGACGGCCGGCCTGCGGCGGTGGAATTTGAGATCGGTGCCGGAAAAGTGCGGCTGCTTGGTTTCTTTCCGGGGTCAGCAGAGATAACGGAAGAAATTGCGCGACTGGCGGTCGAATTTTGAGCAATGGAGTTTCGCGAGAGTTTTAGGTTATGAGAAAACAAAATCCCACTCAACAGGATATCGCCCGCCTTGTCGGTGTTTCGCAGCGGGCCGTTGCCGCCGTGGTGGGAAACGGCAGGACGAAATACGTTGTCAGCCGTGACACCCGTGAGCGAATTCTTAAGGTTGCGGAGGAGATTGGCTATCGTCCCCATCGCCACGCTCAGTTGTTCCGAGGAGTGAAAAGCGGGCTGATCGGTTATTTCAAAACATTGTCAATGCATGAGTATCGAGCGCGCCAGAATCTGAATGTGGCCGCGCGCGTGCAGGCTTCCGGTTTTCATATGATTTCACTGGATGTGATTCAGGAAGTGGTCGGACTGGAACAGGAACTGGAGTTTCTTTATGATTCCCAGGTGGAAGGGCTGATAATATCACGTTTCCTGCCGGTAATGAGCGAACTGCCGATATTTGATCTTTTTCTGCGCAATGGAACTCCGATTGTTGTGCTTGACAGAATTCCTTCAGATATTAATTGTCAACTGCCCTGTGTCTATCGGGATACTCAGCGGGGAATGGGGGATTTGACCCGCTATCTTTTTAATCTGGGTTTTGCCTCCGTCGGTATGGTGGCGATGTGGCATAAGAATAAGGAGGAAGTGGCTTACGCTGATGAGCGAGTGCAGGGGTACCTGGATGCGGTGCAGGAAAGAACAGAGGAGCCGGATGTGGTCTGGGTCCAAAGAGCGGAACAGCCAACCTTGCTGGACCGTTTTTTCGAGGCCGGCAGACGCGGAATGCGGATGCTGCTTGAACGCTCAACCATGCCGGAGGCGGTATGCTTTCAGAATGATTACATGGCTTATGCCGCTTTGAATGAATGTCGTAGGATGGGGGTGAATGTTCCTGGAGATGTGGCAATCAGCGGTTTTGATGATCAGTCTCTGGGGCATTTCTCAACTCCTTTTCTGACCTCAGTGGCCCATCCGGTGGAAACAGTGGCTGAGAAGGCGGTGGAGCTGCTGATGGATATGATAAACGGACGCGGGAATATGTCTGATCCGCCGGCGATTGCTGTGCCCTGCACTCTTAAACCGCGTGAATCCACCAATTCCGGTTGGGATTTGACCGGTAAATAATAGTTTAGATGCTATATTATCGGTCTGGTTAATTTATACGAGTTCGGCCATGGGATTTTTTTGCACAGAAGCTAACGGAAAAAAGGGAAACTTTAGCAAACGAAAGAAAGGCTTATGAAAACTATGATCACAAATGAATCCATTACCAAAACAAGTTTACTTTTCCAAGGTCTCTTTGCGAGTGTTCTGACTTTCTGTCTTTTTCAGTCAACATCGGCGATTGGCTGCGCACAGTGCGCATCCGAGTCCTTCTCCGCGCCTGTCGAGAGAAACGCCGACAGCGGCAATGTCGTCAATGAGGCGGATAATCCGGGGGATGGAGAAGAGGGCTTTGATCCGGAAGCGATGGGGCTGGTCAATTACTCGCCGCAAGAACAAGGGGGGACGGCGAAGCTGGTGCAGGGCAGGATTGTTCAGGGGAATGTGTGGGACGCCTTTAACGAAGATGGCAACGCCTTTACGCGGTGTCGGAATTATGAGGGAGAGTATATCTATCAAGTGGAACGGGAGTCCGCCGTTTTCGAGCGTCGTTGGGAGCAGCCCCTTGAGGTTAAGGCCGTGGAGATTGTTCGGAGAGTGAATGAGCTTGAAAGTTTCAAGTTCCTCTATTACGATTTAGATGAGGAAGAGTGGCAAACAATCATTCACGAAACTGACCACGAAGGGGGTGATTACCAGCGGGTTTTAGAAAAACCGATCCGCGCGGAGCGAGTGCGTTTTGAACTCATTACCACTGACAGCGATGGATTACGCCTGCGTGAAGTCCGTTTTTTTGCCTCGCCCATTGAAAACGATTAGTCTTGTTTCAGTCTTAGTCGTTATGTTCCTTATACGCTTAGTCCTGCACACTTAGTCTTATACACTTAGTCTCATACACTTAGTCTAACACACTTAGTCGTATACTCTTAGTCTCATACACTTAGTCTAACACACTTAGTCTAACACACTTAGTCCTGCACACTTAGTCTAATACACTTAGTCTCATACACTTAGTCTCATACACTTAGTCTAACACACTTAGTCGTATACTCTTAGTCTCATACACTTAGTCTAACACACTTAGTCTAACACACTTAGTCCTGCACACTTAGT
>PUNB01000193.1 GCA_003552565.1 Lentisphaerota bacterium | reverse complement strand
ATGCGGACGCAGGTCCAGTGCTTCCGCCTCGTTAGCCATCTTGTACCAGATCCAGGTATCGATCACATCTTCGGTGAAAACATCCCCTTTCAACAGAAACTGATGATCAGCCTCGAGCGCCTGCAGCGCTTCCCGCAGCGAACCGGGGGTTTTGTCCACTTGCGCCAGCTCCTCGGGCGGCAAGTCGTATATATCCTTGTCCAGAGGCTGACCGGGATCGATCTTGTTCTGGATGCCGTCAATGGCCGCCATAAGCATGGCGGACATGGCCAGGTAGCCGTTGCAGCTGGGATCCGGACAGCGGAATTCAAACCGTTTTGACTTGGGCGAGTTTGAATACATTGGAATGCGCACGGCGGCACTGCGGTTGCGGCTGGAATAAGCCAGGTTGACCGGCGCTTCGAATCCCGGCACCAGACGTTTGTAACTGTTGGTGGTGGGATTGGTGAAGGCCAAGAGCGCCGGAGCGTGCTTCAGGATGCCGCCAATGGCGTACATGCATTCCTGGGAAAGCCCGGCGTAGCCATCGCCGGCGAACATATTCTGGCCGTCTTTCCAGATGGAAAGATGCACATGCATACCAGTGCCGTTGTCGTTAAACAGCGGCTTCGGCATGAAAGTGACTGATTTATTATATTTACGGGCGGTGTTTTTGATAACGTATTTATACTTCAGCAGTTTATCCCCCATGTCCACAAGAGGTGAGAACCGCATGTCAATTTCCGCCTGACCGCCAGTGGCCACTTCATGGTGCTGACATTCGATTTCTATGCCCATTTCCTCAAGCTTAACCATCATTTCACTGCGAAGGTCCTGCATGCTGTCAGTCGGCGGCACCGGGAAGTAACCTTCCTTGTAGCGGGGCTTGTAGCCCAGGTTGGGGTTCTCTTCGCGGCCGGTGTTCCAGCGCCCTTCCACGGAGTCCAGGAAGTAATAACCATAGTTATAACTCTGATCAAAACGCACATCGTCAAAGACGAAAAATTCCGCCTCCGGCCCGAAAAAGGCCGTATCACCGATGCCGGTGGATATCAGGTACTGCTCCGCTTTACGGGCGATATTACGCGGATCGCGACTGTAATCAATGCCCGTGGTGGGATCGCAAATATTACATATCATTACCAGCGTCTTGATCTCGAAAAAGGGATCGATAAAAGCGGTTTCCGCCTGGGGCTTGACGATCATGTCGGATTCGTTGATCGCCTGCCAGCCGCGAATGCTGGAACCGTCGAATCCCAGGCCTTCCTCGAACATGTCCTCACTGACCTCCCGAATCGGGATGGAGAAATGCTGCCACAGACCCGGAAAATCCATAAATCGCAGGTCAACCACTTTCACATCTTCTTTCTCAATCAACTCGAGAACTTCTTTAGGGGTTTTGCACTCTGTCATTGTTTTAATCCTTTCTTTTTTTTGCAAGTTTGCAAGGTACAATTTATCTTGATCCCGTCAACAGCCAAATTAGGATTTGGCATCCAGGAATAATAAACCAATGAACATGATTCATGCCATGGAGTTATAAAACAAAGATAATTGACTTATATACAGCAAATTATAAAAATAAACAAAATTTCATATTTCTTATTTTGCGTTTCCCGCTACAACAAATTCGTATCATCGCCAAAAAACCCGCACAATATTGTTCCTAGCGAAACCGACGGTAATCCAGGTCGTATTTCTGAATTTTATACTGTATTATGCGCTTGGTTATCCCCAGCTGCCGGGCGGCTTCACTCTGATTGCCGTTACAATCCTTTAACGCTTCAGTGATCAGTTCTTTTTCATAATTCTCCACCAGCGCTGGAAAAGCGCCCTCCGTCTCCGGCTGAGAGCTGTAGCGCCGCATCTGCAGTGACGGCGGCAGATGGTGACCGTGAATCACATCGGAATCAGCGAGCAGGATGGCTCGTTCAATAACATTTTCCAACTCCCGCACATTCCCGGGCCAGTGATAAGCGGTCAGCATGTCAATCGCCGGAGTGTCAATCCGAGCTATCTTTCTGTCCATATCGCGCGCGTATAGACTGGTGAAATGTTCGATCAACAGCATAATATCCGATTTGCCCCGTTCCCGCAATGGGGGCAGCCGAATCGGGAAAACGTTCAGACGATAAAACAGATCCGTTCGGAAATTGCCCTGAGCCACATCCTCTTCCAGGTTGCGGTTGGTGGCGGCGATTATCCGGGCGTGGCAACGCATTGTTTTGGAACCTCCCACGCGTTCAAACTCTTTCTTCTGCAAAACCCGCAGCAAGCGTGTCTGGGTGGACAGCGAAAGCTCACCGATTTCATCCAGGAACACCGTGCCGCTGCCGGCCCGCTCAAGAATCCCGATTCTCTGCTGAATGGCGCCGGTAAAAGCTCCCTTCTCGTGGCCGAACAATTCACTTTCAATAAGGTTTTCCGGAATCGAGCCGCAATTGATTTCCACAAATGGATTATCGGCCCTTGGGCTAAGGTTGTGTACAATCTCCGCCGCCACCCCCTTGCCGGTGCCGGTTTCACCGGTGATCAAAACAGTGGTGTTCGCCGTCGCCACCCGCGCCAGCATTTTCTGGACTTCCTGAATAGCGGCTGATTTGCCGATCATACGTTCAAAAGCGCCGCCCGGTTCACGTGCTTTCTGGTAAACCTCCAGCTGTCTCTCAAGCCGACGACGCTGAACAAACGGCGCCAGCAGATTGGCAACGGCTTGAAGAAAAGCAATTTCACTCTCCGGCTGGCTGATTTCACTTTTCATTTTATCAGCGGAAATCGTCCCGATTATGGTTTCGTGGTATTTAATCGGCACACAAAAAAAGGCAAAGTCCCCCAGTTGAATATTCGATCGCAAACCGGAACGATCAAGAAAACTTCGGTCTTTACTCAAATCAGGGATATAGACCGATTCTCCGCTGGAAAAAACCTGGCCGGTCACCCCTTCCCCATGGCGATAACGCATGCGTTCGGACTTGGCGGAGGGCACATCTTTGCTGGTTAAAGAGGCCTGCACTTCCTCCCCTCCTTCATTCATCAGCGTAATCACTCCGCGCCGCCAGCCGCAATCTTCGTTCATCCAGTTGAGCACCGAACTAAGTGTACGATTC
Organism: Lentisphaerota bacterium; assembly: GCA_003552565.1. Taxonomy (GTDB): domain Bacteria; phylum Verrucomicrobiota; class Lentisphaeria; order Oligosphaerales; family PUNB01; genus PUNB01. The sequence goes on along the minus strand of PUNB01000193.1, from coordinate 3,888 downwards.
TGGTCCGTGGCCGCGGCCAAATGTCCAGCGATGCGATAGAGCAGATCAAGCTGCTCGTAGGAAAACTGCTCTTTGGGTTTATTCATAGTAAAATTCTCGTCAATTTACAGTGATGGCGATAGAGATGACTGCATAAAACACCATAACGAACATAGCACATACTTGTATCAACGCAAGAGAAACAGCCAGGCTTCGATTTCAACATAATTGTACCGTTGCCGTTAATTTATTCGGGAGTTATGGTTTTCACGTCATCAAACAGTCGCATTTATAATCTGTATTCCTTTCGTAATCAAAGTGGAAACATTATATATTTTAATTTGGCATGGTTATTGCTTGCACTGATTATATATGACTCAAGGTTTCAGTGTTCAGGTGTCAGGGTGTCAGGTCAATTTTGAAGTTAAAGCAGAAGCGTTCTGTCAGAAACTTCAAAATTCAGGATCCAAGATTCCATGATTCAAGATTATGGTTAGTCTCTCCCTCGGGGTATCCAGCGCCTTCCGCCTGCGGTCGAGATGGTGGCCGGAGCTTCCAGCTCCGGTTTGCCAGGCGCATCGCGTCTGGAGACGGGCTTATGTGAAACACCTTAATCCCGCTGGCAATCGAACTCTCAAATAAATAAAACGGTAATCAAGCTTATGGCTAAAACCAGTTCTTCAACCAGACATCTGTTCATCACCGGCGGCGTGGTGTCTTCTTTGGGTAAGGGCATCACCGCCGCTTCGCTGGCTTTTCTGCTCAAACGCCGCGGTTACCGAGTAAGCATGCAGAAGCTGGACCCGTATCTGAATGTCGACCCCGGCACCATGTCGCCTTATCAGCACGGCGAGGTGTACGTCACTGATGACGGCACCGAAACCGACCTGGACCTGGGGCATTACGAACGTTTTGCCGAAGTGGAATGCTCCCATTCCAGCAATTTCACCAGCGGCCGCATTTATCGTAATGTCATAGACCGCGAACGCCGCGGCGATTATCTGGGCCAGACCATTCAGGTGATTCCGCATGTCACAGAAGAAATCAAAGCTTCCATCCGCCAGCTGGATCAGCCGGATGTGGATATAGCCATCACCGAAATCGGCGGCACTGTCGGAGATATTGAATCACAGCCCTTTCTGGAAGCAATCCGCCAGTTCCGCTATGAATCCGGTGCTCACAGAGCTTTGGTGATTCACCTCACCCTGGTGCCCTACATCCGGGCGGCGGGGGAAATGAAAACCAAGCCCTCTCAGCAGTCGGTGGGCATTTTACGGGAGATCGGGATCATTCCGGACATGCTTATCTGCCGTTGTGAACGGGAAATGGAGGAAGAACATTTCCGCAAGCTCGCTCTTTTCTGTAACGTTCCCCGGCACCTGGTGTTTGCTGAACAGGATGTGGCCAACACCATTTATGAAGTGCCAGTGGAGCTTTCCCGGCAGAAGCTGGATAAACATGTACTGGAACTGCTCGACTGCCGGCCGGGCTCTTTGCGCATTGACGACTGGAAAGAGATGATTAAACGTCTTCTCAATCCTTCCGGGGGCGAAATCGAAATCGCACTGGTCGGCAAGTATACCTCTCTGCGCGATGCTTACAAGAGCATTTATGAAGCTCTTGACCACGGCGGAGCGGCTCATGACAGACGGGTGAAAGTCAGACCGGTGGAAGCCGAGGAGCTGACTGATCTCGAGCAGGCCTCGGAACTGCTTAAAGGATGCGCGGGAATTCTGATTCCCGGCGGCTTCGGCGATCGCGGTATCGAAGGCAAAATTATCGCCGCTCAATACGCCCGCGAAAAGCTTGTGCCTTTTCTGGGAATATGTTTGGGAATGCAATGCGCGGTCATCGAGTTCGCGCGGCATGTTTGCGACCTTCCGCAAGCCCACAGTGATGAATTTTCCAACGCCACTCCCGATCCGGTGATCAGCCTGATGGCGGATCAGAAGCAATACACGGACAAAGGCGGCACCATGCGACTGGGCGCTTATCCATGTGAACTGGCGGACCAGAGCTTGGCGCGAACGGCGTACAACCAAGCCGAGATAAGTGAAAGGCACCGGCATCGTTATGAATTCAATAACCATTACCGGCAGCTGATGAGCGACCGCGGCATGCTCTTTTCCGGTCTCTCACCCGACAAACAACTAGTGGAAATCATCGAAATTTCTTCAAACCCTTGGTTTGTCGCCTGCCAGTTTCACCCGGAATTCAAGTCCCGCCCATTGCAGGCGCACCCTTTGTTTAAAGATTTCATCGCCGCCGCTATGAAGGAACACAAAAGAAATGCTTGAATCAGCCACCCCAGGCCGAGAGTCCGAAAAGCCGCGTGAGTACTGCGGGCTTTGCGGAGTGATAAATTGCTCTGATATCCTGGAGAAAGCTTATCTGGGGCTGCATTCGCTTCAGCACCGGGGCCAGGAAGCCGCCGGCCTGATGGCGGGCTTTGATGATGGATGCCGGCTGCATCGCGGCAAAGGACTGGTGGATGATGTTTTCCTGAACATACCCGCAAGCTGGACTCATGAAGAAGTCAGCCACGCCATCAGCCATGTTCGCTACTCGACCGCCGGCGGCCCCGCGGAAATGAACGCTCAGCCGCTGATGGCGGACTTGGCCGGCGTAGCCGTCGGCATCGCCCACAACGGCACCATCTGCAACAGTATCGAACTTTTGCGTCAATTACAGGCCGAGGGAGCCATTTTTCAGACCTCCAGCGACACGGAACTGGTGCTGCACCTGATTGCCCGCTGTCTGAGTTCACGCCACAACGGCGATCTCTGGGGAGCATTGGAAGAAGCATTGCGTCACTTGCAGGGAGCCTATTCCTTTCTGCTGATGACCCGCGATCACATGGCCGCCGTTCGCGATCCCTATGGTTTCCGGCCTTTGGTCATCGGCGCCTTCCCGGACGGCGGCTGGATGGCGGCGAGTGAAACCATTGCCCTGGAAGTGGTCGGCGCCCGTTATATGCGGGAAGTGGAGCCGGGCGAAATAGTAATTTGGGAGAAAAACAGTGACGATATTGTCAGCCGCCATTTCGCCGCCAGCCCGCGGAGGGCCCATTGCATATTTGAACATGTTTACTTTGCCCGCCCCGGCAGTTTCGTTTTCGGTGACAGCGTTTACGAGGTGCGCAAGCGCATGGGTCGGCAATTGGCCGCGGAATGGCCCGTTGAAGCGGATGTTATTACACCGATACCGGACAGCGGCATGTACGCCGGACTGGGTTTCGCCGAGGCCTCGGGTATCCCTTTCGAGATGGGACTTACTCGCAATCACTACGTCGGCCGCACCTTTATCCAGCCCGGCAACCTCGTCTCCAGGCATAACATGGTCAGGCGTAAGCTGCATCCGATCAATGAAGCATTGCGCGGCCGGCGGGTGTGTCTGATTGAAGACAGCATTGTCAGAGGCTCCACCAGCCGCGCCCGCATTCAAGCTATTCGCGACAGCGGCGCCGCCGAAGTTCACATGCGGGTAAGCTGTCCGCCGCACCGCTTCGGCTGCTGGTTCGGAATCGATTTCCCCGAAAACTCCTCGCTGCTGGCCAACCAGTACCGGGAAAACGAGATGGCCGATATACTGGGGCTGGACAGTCTGGGGTATTTATCTCGGGAAGGCATGCTTTCCTGCGTCAAAGCGCACCCTCCCGAAGACTACTGCTGTGCCTGCTTCAACGGACAATACCCGGTGCGGCCGAAAAACGCCGAGGAAATAAAAGACGCAGAATATGTCGCGGGGTAAAATTGGATCACAGCCGTCCCATGAGATAACAAAACTAACCTTGTATGAAACACAATTCTGAATGTTGAATATTGAATGATGAATTTTGAAGTGGAACTGTCTGGTCTGTCCGAAACTCAACATTCAGAATTCAAAATTCATTATTAGTGTTCCCTGTTT
>PUNB01000095.1 GCA_003552565.1 Lentisphaerota bacterium | reverse complement strand
TGTTTGGGCTCGCGGGGACCTGACCACTCTTCGTGTGGCTCAGGCAAGCTGCTCGCCCTCCATTATATGGCCGCGAGGACGCGGCCGCTCCCGAGGTATTGCCCGAGGCTAAGTCTCTCCCTCGAGGTATCAGGCTCCTTGCGCCGGCGGTTAAGATGGTGGCCGGAGCTTCCAGCTCCGGATTGTCCGGCGCATCGCGCCGGCGGTCGGGCTTATGTGAGACACCGCGGCTATATTAAAGCGGCGTCAGGCCGCCGCACTCCAAGGATGCTCCGCATCAGTTCAGGACACTGAGCCGCAGGCTCTTTCGGAGTGCGGTGAGCTCTCACCGCTTTGGTATAGCAGCTTATGTGAGACTTCGTATATATAACCTTGTCTCGAATCCGCCTCAGGCGGATCCCGAACCTGATTCCAAATTCAAAAAAACACTGGACAAGTTTCGGGACAAAGTTTTTTATGCCGCAACAAGTCTCTCCCTCGGGGTATCAGGCGCATCGCGCCGGCGGTTAAGATGGTGGCCGGAGCTTCCAGCTCCGGATTATCCGGCGCATCGCATCGGCGGTTGGGCTTATGTGAGACTCTATCAATTTTGAATCGTTAAATTCTGAATTTTTAATTTTGAAGTTAAGCCGCCGGGTCTGTCCGAAATTCAACATTCAGAATACAGAATTCAATATTCATTATTAGTATTAACGACAGTCGAACCCGATTCAGGTCGATATTATCTGTAACAATGGTGTGAAGTAAAGAAAATAAACAATAGCCTACAACCCGGGAGTTATAGAAGTGCAGCCATTTTTGTTAGAAGGCGTGTCGGCGTTTTCTGATTTTCGTCTGCGGTCGCTCAAGCAGCGGCTGCTGGAATCCGCGCCCAGTCTGGAAGATCTGGAAATAAGAGCCGTGGAGGTGTTTTTCCTTGAACCCGCGGCCGCTGGAACCGAGATTTTAGACAATCAAAACGGTCCGCGCATAAAGTCCCTGCTGGGGGCGCAAGACACGGAACTTTCGCCGCGTTTAAGCGAGGGATTTTATGTCACCCCGAAGAAAGGAGCGATCTCTCCCTGGTCTTCAAAAGCCACGGATATTTTCCACAATTGCGGCCTGACTCAAGTTAAACGAGTGGAGCGCGGCATCCACTATAATCTGTGCCTCCCCGGCTCCGGCTCTCTTGCTGGCCGTGAATATGAACCGCTGCTGCCTTTACTGCACGACCGGATGACCGAAAGCTGTTATCAGGATGTCTCCGACATGTTCGCTGAACAGACCCCCAGGCCTTCGGTGGTGGTGGATATTCATCAGCAAGGAGTGCAGGCTCTGCACCAGGCGAATAAGGAAATGGGGCTGGCTTTGAGCAAGGAGGAAATCGATTATTTATACGAATCTTTTCTGCGTGCTCATCGCAATCCCACTGATGCCGAACTGGTCATGTTCGCCCAAGTCAATTCTGAACACTGTCGGCATAAAATATTCAACGCCCACTGGATAATCGACTCGGAACCGCGGGATCACACCTTGTTCGACATGATCAGGAATACGCACCGCCTGCATCCGCATGGAACTCTGGTCGCCTACAAAGATAATTCCGGAGTAGTCGAAGGCTGCCGCTCCCACATTCTGGAACCAAGTGCCGAAGGCGCACCGATTTATCAGACCCATGAAACCCGGGTTGACCTAGTCATGAAAGTGGAGACTCACAATCATCCCACCGCCATTTCACCCTATCCCGGGGCGGCGACCGGTGTCGGCGGCGAAATCCGGGATGAAGCGGCCACCGGGATCGGCGCCCGCAGCAAAGCCGGCCTGGCGGCTTTTATGGTTTCCAACCTGCGCATCCCCGGCTTTGTCATGGATTGGGAAAAAGGACTGCCCGAACCGCCGCCCCATCTGGCGACGGCGCTGCAGATCATGCTGGAAGGACCGATCGGCGGAGCCTCTTTCGGCAACGAGTTCGGCCGGCCGGCTCTGGCGGGAATATTCCGAACTTTTGAGGCCATGACGGCGGGACTTTATCGCGGTTATCATAAACCGATCATGGCGGCCGGCGGCATGGGCAATATCCGCCGTCTCAACGTCCATAAGCATTCAATCCCGCCTGGCGCCCGGATTGTACAGATCGGGGGGCCGGCGCTGCGTATCGGCCTGGGGGGCGGTGCCGCCTCCTCCATGGGCACCGGCAGCAACAATCTGGAACTGGACTTCAACTCTGTGCAGCGGGATAACCCGGAAATGCAGCGCCGATGTCAGGGGGTAATCGACACCTGCACGGCGGCCGGCAAGCGCAATCCAATCCTCAGCATCCACGATATCGGCGCCGGCGGTCTTTCCAACGGCTGCCCTGAACTGATTGAAGAAACCGGGGGGAAATTCTTTCTGCGCCGAATTCACAATGAAGAACATTCCATGAATCCTATGGAAATCTGGTGCTGCGAAGCTCAGGAAAGGTACGTGCTGGCTATCGCCCCGGAAAATATCGACAGATTTCAGGACATCTGCCGGCGGGAACGGTGTCCCTGCGCGGTCATCGGCGAAGCCTCCGGCGACGGACGTCTTACTCTTTTTGATGATTATTTCAATGATTATCCGATTGACATGGACATTTCCGTACTCCTCGGCAACCCTCCCAGGATGACTCGGGAAGCTGACCATGTGGAAAACAAACCGTCCCGACTGCAGCTGGAAGATCTGGACATGGCTCAGACGGTCGAGAATATTTTACACCTGCCGGCGGTGGCTGACAAGACTTTCTTGATCACCATTGCCGACCGCTCAGTCACCGGCCTGGTGGCCCGGGATCAAATGGTCGGCCCGTACCAGACTCCTTTAGCCGACGTGGCGGTCACCGCCGCAGCTTTCGATTCTTACCAAGGCGAAGCCATGGCGATAGGAGAACGCACACCGGTGGCTCTGATTTCCTCTCCAGCCTCAGCCAGGATGGCGATCGGTGAAGCATTAACCAATATCGCCGCCGCCGACATAGGGGAGATCGGCCAGGTGAAACTCTCCGCCAACTGGATGTGCGCCTGCGGAGAAGACGGGGAGGATGCCGCCCTCTACGATGCGGTGCGGGCAGTGGGTATGGAGTTGTGCCCGGCTCTCGGACTCGCCGTGCCGGTAGGTAAAGACTCGCTTTCCATGCGCAGCCAGTGGCGCTGTCCAGAGTCCGGGGAAGAGCATAAGATGACCTCGCCCATGAGCCTGCTGATCAGCGCCTTCGCTCCGGTACGGGATGTGCGCCGCACGGTGACACCGGAACTAAAAGATGAAGCCGATTCCCGCATCATCCTGCTTGATCTTGGACAGGGCAAAAATCGACTTGGCGCATCCGCTCTGGCGCAGGTGACGAACCAATGCGGTGACACCCCGCCAGACATAGATGATCCGGAGACACTGAAGAATTTCTTCACCGCCATCCAGGAATTACTCAGCCGCGGTCTGCTGCTGGCTTATCATGACCGCTCCGACGGAGGACTGTTCGTCACTCTGGCAGAAATGTGCATCGGTTCAAGGCTGGGAATGACCGCGGAGATTGCCGGGGAAAAGCGCAAGGACCAGCCGGTAGAGGAGAATTCCCGGGCCGCCTCCAACCAAACTATTTACGAACTTCTGTTTAATGAAGAACTGGGAGCGGTACTGCAAGTAGCGGAAAAAGATATACCCGAAACAAAAGAAATTCTGGCTCAGCACTCTTTGGACAGCATAACCCGATTCCTGGGCCGGCCGAACGATCAAAAATCTCTTATAATCAACCATGGAGAGCGAACCGTTTATGAGCAGAAAGTAACGCAGCTGCACAGAAGCTGGTCGGAACTGAGTTTTAAAATGCGGCAGCTGCGGGACAACCCGACCTGCGCTCAGGAAGAATTCGACACTCTCCTCGACTCCGAAGACCCCGGAATGATTTGCCGTCCGACATTTAATCCTGAAGAAACAAACGTTCACGTCTCCACAGGAGCACCGCCGAAAATGGCTATTCTGCGGGAGCAGGGAGTCAACGGCCAGAGAGAAATGGCAGCGGCCTTCAAACAAGCCGGCTTTGAATGCTGGGATGTACACATGACGGATCTTCTCAGCGAGCGTATCGACCTGCAGCAGTTCCAGGGATTGACAGCCTGCGGCGGTTTTTCCTACGGCGATGTGCTCGGCGGCGGCGCCGGTTGGGCTAAATCCATTCTCTACAATGAAAAGCTGCGGGAAATGTTCCGCAATTTTTTCACCCGTCCACAAACCTTCACACTCGGTGTATGCAACGGCTGCCAGATGCTTTCGCGACTGGCTGAACTTATCCCTGGAGCCGAAGACTGGCCTGCCTTCACCGTTAACCGCAGTGAACAATTCGAGGCTCGCTTCGTGAACGTGGAAATTCTCGACTCCCCTTCCGTTTTATTACGCGGCATGGGCGGCTCGAGGCTGCCGGTGCCGGTTGCCCACGGAGAGGGGAAAACCGATTTCACTGAGCGGGGCGACGCAGTCGCAGCAGCCGAGAAAAAAATCAATGTCATGCGTTTCATAGATCATTGCGGCGAGGCCGCTGAGCGTTACCCATACAACCCCAACGGTTCCCCCGGCGGCCTCACCGGTTTGACCACGCCGGACGGACGGGCGACTATTATGATGCCCCACCCTGAGCGCGGCTTCCGGGCTGTACAGATGTCCTGGCGGCCGCCGGACTGGCATAGTATCGACGGACCATGGATGCGCATGTTCCGGAATGCCCGTTCGTTTGTAGAGTAAGAAAATGAATATTGAATTCTGAATGTCGAGTTTCGGACAGACCAGACAGTTCCACTTCAAAATTCATCATTCAATATTCAACATTCAGAATTGTATTTCATACAAGCCCGACCGCCGGCGCGATGCACGCCGAATACCCTGAGGGTGAGACTTGGTGAATGGTTTCTGGTGTCAGGTTTCGGGTTTCAGGGAAGTGACAAGCTTGCCCTGACACCTGAACACTGAAACCTGAAAACATGTAGTCTCACATAAACATCATACATAATTAACCAAGCGTTTTGTATAAATCATGCATAAACCAGTAATCAGTATTCGGGATAAGCTGTTCTCTCTCATCCTGCCGGTGGTGCTTTTCAGTGTCGGAGTCACTCTGCTGCTGAACATCTTATTCATTCAGCGGGCGCAAAGGAGAATTGCCGATGAAAGAACCGGGTTGACCGAAGAACAAATCAGCATTGACTTGGAGATTCGTCACATGACCATCAGCGCCATTCTGATAAGCGGCGGCGGCGGTATTTTATTGTATGTGGTGTTGTTTCTGTCTCTGGAAAAGAACATAATCAAACCGATTGAAAATCTGCTGAAAAGCACTCGGCGCATTGCCGACGACAAGGATTTTCAGACCCGAGTGCCGCCCACAGGCGAAAATGAAATCGGACAGCTGATTGTCACTTTTAATGAAATGTCAGGCGAACTGGCCAGGTATTACCGGGACCTGGAGGCCAGCAACCAGGAGCTGGCGCGCTTTGCCTATGTCGTTTCACACGATCTTCAGGAACCCTTGCGCACAGTCGGCTGTTTTGTCGAACGGCTGGCGCAGCATTATGAGGGGAAAACTGATGAAAAAGCGGAACAGTATATCCATTACGCTGTCGAGGGGGTAACCAGAATGCAGAAAATCATCCAGGGACTGCTGGACTATTCAAAACTGCAAGGTCAGGCGGACACCACGATGTCTGTTGACAGCCGAGAGGCTCTCGAAGAAGCGCTTTTGAATCTGCAGGAGAAAATCAGCGCCGCCCAGGGGCGGATTGAATACGATCCGAAAGCTTTGCCGAAAGTGCTGTTTGATTACAATCAACTGATGCGGGTTTGGCAGAATCTGATCGCCAACGCCATCCGTTTTCGGGGTGATAAACCGCCGGTCGTGAAGATCGAAGTACAGGAAAAAGGAGACGAATTCATATTCGCTGTGTCCGATAACGGCATCGGTATAGAACCGCACCATCAAGAAAGAATATTCGGCCTGTTCCAGAGATTGGACGGCCAGGATGATTCCGCCGGCGCCGGTATTGGACTAGCCATAAGCAAAAGACTTATCGAAAGGCACGGCGGAGAAATCTGGCTCCAATCGCAAGCCGGACAGGGGTCAACATTCTACTTTTCCGCCTACAAAGGAGATATCAAAGATGACCGAAATCAGGAAAAAAGCTAACATTCTGCTGGTTGAAGACAACCCGGGGGACGCGCTGCTGACTCGTGAAGCCCTGGAAGAAGATCCATGGATTAACATCACCACCGTGGAGAACGGCGAAAAAGCCATGGATTACCTATTACAGCAGAAAGAATTCAGACAATCATCCCCGCGCCCCCATCTGATCATTCTAGACCTTAACCTGCCTCGCAAATCCGGCTTGGAACTGCTCGGAGAAATCAAGCAAGACCCCCGTTTCCAATCCATCCCTGTCATTGTCCTGACAGTTTCCGGCAGTGAACAAGACATTAAACAAGCCTACGCTCAGCACGCCAACTGTTTCATTGTCAAACCGGTAAGACTGTCGGCTTTCACCGAGATCATTCAAGGAATCAGGAAATTCTGGCTGGATACCGTAATCCTGCCGTAATCCGGATTAGGATCAAAGCGTGTCCTCATTGTCCACCGCTCTCCCCGCCCGCTATCGACCGCCGATATGGAATATTATCAGCCCTGATTTCATTTAAGTATTTGTCCTTTTTTCTAAATTGTATTATATTACTGGTATTAATAAAATTTTTATTTTAAAAATTAAATCAATTTAAGGAAGGTAAAGTGAAATTCAATTCAACGGCAATAGCAGGACGTGTATCGCAATTCCTTTGCCTGCAACAGCAGTCAGGTTATGTGGAGTGTCGGTCACGCCCGCCAGTCTGAGCTTAGAGGTGCCTCCCTGAGCAGTCACGCCCGTCTGGTTGTGCAGGAAGCAATTGCCGAACTTTCCAGCCATTGGTTAAGCCAGCCCCAAGTCCGGCCCGACGCTCTGCCACCGGATTTCTCCTGGACTGAACCTCCCCGTAATCTCCGGATCTCAGATTTGGGTCTGCGTGAAGTCACCCTGACCTGGCAGCGACCGACCGAGGAGGGGTTGACCTACTTCATCGAGCGGGGGGAGCGGGCCGGCGGTGTATTCGCTCCAATTGGCGAAGCCCAGGCGGCTCAGGGCAGCTACGTCGACCAGGACGGACTGGACGATGGCGCGGTCTATTACTATCGTGTCCTGGCGGTATCCCGACAGGGTCGGACCAGTGATTATTCGCCGGTGCTGGAGAGTATGACCGCGCCGCCGCCCATACCGCCCAGCAACCTCCAGGCGAAAGCGCCCTCGGCCCGCATGGTTCGCCTGGAATGGACTCCGTCCGAGTGTCCGGGGGTCGAAAAATATATTGTTGAACGCGCTTTTGCCGCTGACGACCAGTTTGCGGCGATCGGCACTGTCAATACCGCCGGTTTCGAGGAGGGCGGCACACCTCAATCGCCATTGCGGGACTCGACCGCCTATAAATACCGGGTGATCGCAGTCAACCGAGTAGGCGCCGCCAGTCCCCCCTCCCCGCCGGTCAAAGTAATCACTCCGCCGCCGCCCGCGCCAGTACGCGGCCTTGCTGCCGTAAGCGACGAAGTACGCTGCGTGCCGCTAAGCTGGCGACCAAGCCCGGAAGAAGATGTAACCGGCTATCTGATCTATCGGGCCGCCGATGAAGAGGGACCTTACGCAAGGATTGCCCAGATCCCGGACCGGAAGCAGACCGAATATCTAGATGGCGGCGACAATCCGGGCAATCTCGGGGATCAGGAAAGCTATTACTATCGGATCCAGGCAATTAATCGAGTAGAGTCAAAAAGCGATGATTCGCCGGTCGTCCGCGGCACCACCCGCCCGCCGCCGCCACTGGTTACCGGATTGCAGGCACAGTCAGGGCAGCCGGGACGGGTTACGCTGAACTGGCAGCCGACCTCGGATGAAAAGGTTGTCGCCTACGAAATCGCGAGAGCCTGCGCCGACAACTCGCTTACGATATTGGAGCGGGTGGACGGACGCTCTACCGCCACCTTTGTTGACCGGAACCAACAGCCGACTCCCCGGCATCGGGCCCGCAGGTCGGAACCGCTGCATAACGGTGCGGAATACACCTACCGCATTCGCGCCGTCAACATCGCTGATGTTGCTTCCGAGTGGAGCGACAGTGTCGCCGCCGTCACCAAGCCCGCCCCCGACCCGCCCGCACAACTGCGAGCCAGCCAGGGGCTGGCCGGGCAGGTGCGTCTGACCTGGCGGGGCAATCAGCAGCCGGATACCGATTTTTACGTGGTCGAGGCTGGCAGTCATCCAACTCGCGGGCTGGTCGAAATTGCCCGTATCGAACGAACCCAGAACAATGAATATGCCGCCGATCAAGGTTCGTTGTCACCGGGGCTGACCCGCTATTACCGGATCAGAGCAGTGGACCGGGACGGTCTGCAAAGCGAATGGACCCGGACCGTGCATGGAACCACCAAGCCCGCCCCCGAGCCGCCCACTGGTTTGCAGGTTTCCTGGGAGGGGCAGGAGGCGATTGTGACATGGCGCCCCCCTCCCCAGGATGACATTGTCACCTACCGGATTCAGGAGCGCGTTCGCGGCGGCGGCCAGGAATGGCGGACCGAGGAGCCGGAACTGATCCTGACCGATGGCCGAGTCGGACGACGGCTGGTAATTATGATCAGCGCGGTGGACAAGGACGGCTTGGAAAGCACTCCCAGTCGGCCGCTGGATATCCGGCCGCCCCGTTGAAGATGCTCCAATGAACGGGTGTGACAACGCCCAGAAAACTCGTTGTTCACCGCCGGCCACACAACGCAGAAAGCATAAGGAGAATGGTAAAATGAACACGACAGAGACAGCCAAATTCTTCCTGATAATCACGTTTGCGTGCCTGTTTCTTGCGGCCCCTGGCGCATGCGCCGATCAACTCCCGAATCTTGACCACGACTTGCAACAACTGGAGCAGTGGCGGCTGGAGCAACATCAAAGGTTGAAATCGGAAGGCGGCACAACCGCTCAGCACCAGGCGGTCGACAGAGAATACTTGAACCGCGCCCGAGCCCTGGAGGCAAAGCGAACCAAGGTCCTTGATGAACTGGGCAAAAAAGCCGGCGTGGGTTCAGTCAAACAAGGGGCGCACGGCACCGATCCTATGCAGGGGCGAGGCGCCGCAGGCGACATCGACACCAAAAGCTACACGCCAAGTGAATATGACCGCCTTCTCAAGCACGCCAAGAAAATGTACGGTGAAAATAATATCGAAGTGCGCGGAGACAGCTTTACCATCAAAGGAAAAGGCCTGAACACAACCGTCCACCGCGCGCCGACTAAGTTCAAGTCGCCAGCCGGCAGCACGGCGGGTGAAATGGAGGCAGGCAAAGGACTGGACCCGGAAAGCTCGCGGACTGTGGGCGCCAAGAAAACCCCGGGAACTCCGTCAGTAAAGGTCCAAGACAACCTGGCCAAAGGCGGCCATACTTTGACAAAACCGACAAGCCAGATGAGTTCCGCGGATTATCAGGAACTGGGAAAGATGACTCTGCGCAATCTCGACGAAGCAGGCATCAACGATCCCGTGTTGCGCAAGCAGGCCGAGATGCTGAAAAAAGGATATCGACCTGAATCGGCAGGGATTAAAGACACCGATGCATTCCAGAAAAAGGCGGCTCAGGTAAACATGGAAGCGGCTCAAAAAACGACCGCCGCCTCACAAGCATACGAAACGGAACTGACGAAAAAAATCGACGCCGCCGTTAAACAGGGAAAAACCGCTGAAGCCGTCAAACTCCGACAGGAACTGGCCGAGCACCGCCAGTTGGGTAGCGCGGCGAAAAAGAACCTGGCCGCCAAGCAACCCGAGTTGGCCAAAAAAACTGCCGCCGCGAAACCCGGAGCGGCCAAGAAGACTGCCGCCGCCAAAACCGCGGGCGATTATGTCAAAGGCGCCGTCATCCTCGGGCGAGCCGATAAAATTCGCGAGGGTATAAAAGAAGGCGACCCGGAAAAAACGCTTGGAGCGGTTGTCGGCGAGGACACTGCCGCCCGAGTACAGGTGCCCGAAGGAGATGCCTATGTTCAGGAACTGGAGGCTTTGGGAGATGCGCAAGAACGCGAAATCGAATCCGAATTGGCGGCGAAGCTGCGACGCATGGGGGCCACCAGGGAGGAAGCCGATCTTTATATCGAAGCCCGGCGCGGTGGCGACACCGAAACCCGCATGGAAATCGTGGAACAGGTCCGGGAAAGGGGGGGCGTGGACCCCGACCCCGGACGGGGGCTTGCAGTCGACACCGTCGACGAATCCTCTTGGCATCTCGGCGATCAACTGGTTGACGGCGCCAAACAAGCGGGTGAATACGGTGGAGTGGTGGTTGACGTGGCCTCGATGGGAGGCTTGAGCCGCGGGCGGCAGGCGCAGGATGACTTGGACGATGTGGTGGACCAAGCCGCCTATGTGCGCGATCAAACCGAAGCATCAGTCAATCAGCAGTTGTACATGGGCATCCGGGAACGCGGTGGAACCGCTGAAGAAGCCGCCGCCTACATTGAAGCGCGCGAGCGCGGAGACGCCGAATCCCGGCGAGAAATTCTGGCGGGCATCCAAGACCGAGGCGATTGGCGACAACCCGAACAGACTCGGGGACTGCGCCCGTTGGATAATATCGATGACTTCCAAGAGGACGAATCATGGCTCCAACGCTATGCTGATGGAATTGCGGACACCGCCGAGGGACTGAAGGAAACTTTAGTTGACACCCCCATCAAAGTGATTACGGAAACCGGTAGTGAATTGATCGAAATCGGTACCGGCTTGACCGAGGAAGGGGTGACGCGCGAGCTTATCCAGGAGCGCGACCCCAGAGTGCATCGGGAAATCGAACGGCAGGCCGAGGAGAGCCTGGAAGACGGTCGGCAAAGCCTGATCGATCGCCTCACGGAACTTGGCGCCTCGGAAGTCGGCGCGAAAAGGGCCGCCGATGCTTTAATCAATGACGGTGACGTGACCGTACTTCGGGAGCTGGTCGAGAACGTACGGAAAATACAGGAGATGAAGACTAGAGACGAAATGGATGATGAGCCTCTCGCGGAAAAGGGAGACACTGACACCGCTGAGAAGGAAAAGGACGCGGCTGACGATAAGGCGATGGAAGACAAGGTCGCATTGGAAGACGGCGACCGCCCCGATGGGGAAGAGCTTGATAAGCCGGAAATGCAGGATGATAGGACCGCCGAAGCCGACCGGGAAAGGCGACCTTCTCCCGACGAACCAGACACGCCGATCGAGGAAGCGATTGAAACCGACGTCGAACAGGTTGTGGAAGCAGAACCCGAGACCCTCGATCCCGAGCCGGTGGTTGAAGGTCCCCGTCCCAGTGAACACGATATGCCCGGTCTATGGGAAACGGAAGGAACTCGCCCGGAATACGATGTCGGCCATAAGATCATCGACGATGCCGGAACGGAATTTCGTAAGACGGCCGATGGCAGCTGGGAGGAAACCGGCGTCCGCTACGACCCGATCACCCGTGAACAAAAAGAGCAATGGGATCGCGAAATTGAAGAAGCCGCATGTTTGCAGGGAGCCGAGCCGCAGGCCGGAGATTACGCTCCAACGCAACCGGGCCGGCGTGATGACGAGGGAAATCTCCTGGACATATACTCCGACCAGCGGGACCGGGAGCGGCAGCAACAGGTTGACGAGGCATTCGATTTGGGCCAGCATCAGCAGGACATGCAAGAAGCTTCAGCTGCGGGCGACAGGCTAAACCGAGACGCACGCAACATCCGGGAAGCGGGCGAGCGCGATGCAAGCATGATTGCCGAGGAGGCCGCCCGAAACGCCGCCCGTCAACAACAGGAAGACAGTTGGAGCCAAATCTTGGGCGATGCCGTCGAGAACGGTCTGAAGGCCGGCGGCCAGGCACTCGGCTCGGGTTTTGGAAAGGAAGCCGGGAAAAAGGTGGCGGAAAGCATCTTCGATTCGGATAAACCACGGCGCGACCACAAGACTGAAAAACCCAAGAAACAATCGGCAGACAAAAAACCCGTCACAACCACGGGCGGCGATTCCACGGAGGCCGTAACCACAACCAAACAATCGGCCGTAACCAAGGAAACGTCCCCCGTCGAAAGCGGGGATGAAGCCGCCGGCAAAGAGTCCCCGGAAAAAACCCAACCGGAAGTTGCACAGCCAGCACCCACTGCCGAGCAGCCACCGACGACAACCCAACCGACCACACCACCCCCTCGAACCCAGCCGACCACGCCCGCTTCGGGTGAGCAATGGGTTCGCAAAACTTATGATTGTGGACACCACTGGATGGGGCGGGCCCCGGCTCCGACAAAATGCCCGAAGTGTAGTCAGGAACAAACCATTCAAAAACCGGCGTGGAGGTGCCTCAGCGGCGATCCCAATTGTACGGAGAATGCACCTTGCGCCGCTTGTTACCTCAACCGTTGAGTAGAGGCTGTTCATAATGAAAATGCTATGGCTGATTTGTCTGCTGTGCCTTGTCAACCCCAAGGGGGTCGAGGCGTTTGCAAACCCCGGCGAGGAAGCTGAAACGGCCGCCAGCCCTAGCCCGGTCGACAGCCTGTTCCCGCAAGCTGCCGCCAAGGAAGAAGAAACCGACCCCCCGCGGGATGGTGAGATGAAAGAGATATGCCAAGCGGTTAAAACCATGCTGCAAAACGTCGAGAAACGCTTGCAGGATATCGAGGCCCGGCTTGGCTCCGAACGGCGGCCGACAACCGCAGCCAATACGATCGAAAGACGGCTGGCCGACATCGAACGCCGAATGGACTTGATGGAGCAGAGGTTGAGACGGCTGGAAATGCAATAGCAAGATGGGAGCGTGAAACGATGTTGATTGGCTTGAACAAATCACTGGCGGGAGGAATGGCCGCGGCGCTCTGCCTTTTGGCGGGGTGTGCGACAAACTCGGGAACCGGGGGCAAGTACCGGGAGCCCAGCGTTTTTGTCGCCGCCGAACACCCGGAAGTCAGGTGCGTCGCGGTTATGCCCTTCCAGGCCGAAATGCAACTTATCGGCGCCTCTATCTCCGATATGTTCGTCACGGAAATGATGAGATTCGGCCGCTATGAATTCATTGAGAGAGGCCAGCTTGACAATGTGCTTGGTGAAACCGAAATTTCGTTGAGCGGGCTGACTTCCGGACAGGCGGCCCAAGTCGGGCAAATGCTGGGGGCCGACGCGGTGGTCGTCGGTACGGTTTCGGAGTATGGGACCGTAGCTCAACGCGGCCACACCTTGCCGGTCGCGGGCATCAATGTCAGGATGATCGAGTCGAATAGCGGAAGGATATTATGGAGTGTGGATAATGCCGCCCGCGGCGACCGCCGCTCCACTTTGGCGCAACATGCCAGGTCGGTGGTCAAGTCGATGACCGATGCGCTTTACCAACAGCTGAAATAAAGGGACACTGCTATGCAAAACTACATTTGTAAAAGCCGCAAGGCATTAGCCGGAACCGTCTGCATTTCGCTATATTTGACGACGACCGCAATCTCTCCGCTACTCATGGCCGGCGATACTGGAAAAACGGAGGCGGGCGCCCCACCTCCAATGCCGCGAGTGATGCTTATGGTGGACGAGCAGAGCCTCGGAACCATCGCCACCGCCGAGGTTGAAGCTTTGGCGTATCGCAAGCTTATGGCGCTGAAAGTGCCGGTCTTGGACAGGGATATGGTTAGAGCGAACATCGCCCGCAATCAGGAAATGTTGCGCATGGCCGACGACGCTCGCGGGGCGGCGGTCTTGGGAGCTCATTTCGGGGCTGATGTTGTCCTGGTGGGAGAAGCCGTTGCCAAGCCTTCGGCCCGACGCATCGGCGACACCAATCTCCGGTCTTATCAAGCGGTGGTGACGCTGCGGGCCGTGCGCACCGACAATGCCGCCGTCATCGCGGCCGACTCGAAGGACGCCACACAAATCGGAATCGAAGACGCCGCCGGCAGCGCGGCGGCCCTGAGGGCGGCGGCTGAATCGGTCTTGGATGACATCCTGCCGCAAATGCTGGCGGGCTGGGCACAGTCCACCGATGCCTCGGAAACCGGTGGGTTCGGGCACCAAATTGAACTGGTGGTGGGGGGCGTGGATCAAGTATGGAAGCTACGTGAAATCCGCCAGACCCTCCGCGGCCGGGAAAAGGATTTGGCCAACGTAATCCAGCGCGGTTATGCCGCCGGAGTTGCCGAATTCAGCATTAGCTCCGCCCTCCCCCCTGAAGAGTTGGCGGAAACCATCGTTCTCGAACCTCCGGAAGGTCTGCAAATACAGGTGCTGGGCATCGAAGCCGGACGCATTCAACTGCGAGCGGTGGAAAGAACAAGATAACAACAACCAAAAATGGAGAGTCCAACGATGAAAACCAAATTGCTGCTGGGCATTCTCCTGGCCGCCGGAACGCTTCTGACCCCGGGGGGTGGCGTGGCGACGGCGCAACAACGACGACCCGACAGCGAAGTCTTGCTGCGGTCTTATCTACACTTCGCCTTGGCGCGGGAAATAAAGGCGCAAGCAGACGCGGTCGCCGCCGAATTGCCCGATGACAATGCCGCTCAAGTAAAAATCGTTGCCGAAGAATGGTTCGCCTTCGAGACCGAAAACTTGCGGCGTAAACTCGATGCCAACTTCGGCGAGAAGGCCCGCGAAAGATTTGCCGAGTTTGTCGGTGATTATACAACAGCCGAAGAGGCCGGCGATCAAGATTTCCTGAAAAAACTGTCCAACCGGACCGGTTTGCTGGAGACGCCGACGGATTATGCCGCACTGCGGCGGCTGGCGCTTGAGCGCTGGCTTGACCGGCCGTTGTCGTCGGGCACCAGGCTCTTGACGGAAATTCAGACGTGGGCTGACCTGCAAGGCCGAAAAGGGGAGGCAGTCCCTCCACTCGACGATTGGCTGGCTCGGCAACAGCCGGAACCGGCCAAACCGGAACCGGCAAGACCGGTTAACCCGCTCGCCGCAGCGGAAGCCCGAATGCCGGAATGGGACGAGTCGAGACAGCGGGAATCCGTCAGCGCCCTCGATTCCTTTAGCCGCCACCGCCAGGAAAAACGCGAGAAAGCCTTGCGCCAGGCGCAGGCGGGCATGCAGCAAATGGCGTTGGAACGGCAAGCGGCGGAGAGGGAAAGAGGCGACCGTGAAATGGCCAAAGCCCAAGCCGACGCGGAAGCGATGCGGGCCCGTGCCCAACGCTTGGCGGCGGCGGAAAACGAAGCCATGGCGCAACGCGAAAACAGTTGGGAAGCCCGACTTAAACGCATCGTGGGCAGCACCGCCAGCGCCGCGCTTGGCTCTTTCACCGGCACTGTCGGCACCCAGGCAGGGCGCGAAATAGCCAATTCAATCTTTAATTAATCCGGTGTCTCATATAAGCCCACCGGAGAGGCAATGCGCCGGATCCCCCGGGGGAAAGACACGGATGAATTTTAAATCGTTAATTATAAGTGGTGTCGCTGGTCGCAAGTCGCTATTCATAATTCGTAATCTATACGGTGTTGCGACCACTACACGCACAAAAAAAACCTTGTCTCGTCCGCCTGGGGCGGACAAGACAAGGTGATTACAATACTAGGGCACGAACCCCTTTTCGGCCAGGGGGTATAAAACTAAGCGGTTTTTTTATCATGCTCGGCTTTTGCCTGCCGCGCCTGTTCCACCAGTTGAGTGAAGGCCGCTTCATCCTCAATGGCCATATTGGATAGAGTTTTACGGTTCAAATCCACACCGGCCAGCTTTAAGCCGTGCATGAAATCGCTGTAATTCATGCCTTGCATACGACAGGCGGCATTGATTCGAGCGGTCCATAAACGACGATACTGACGTTTTTTCTGCTTGCGGCCGACATAAGCCATGGCCCGTGCGCGGTCGACGGCATTATACGCCTGACGGATCAGATTCTTACGGGATCCGCGAAATCCCCGGGCCTGCTTCAGTATTTTTTTCCGCCGCTTACGGGAGGCGACTGCGTTGGTAACTCTCATTGACGATGTTCTCCTGTTCTATGTTGATTAATTTGGCAAAGCCGCATCCAGCCGCCGGGAATCTCCCGGAGAAGTTAAGGTTTTTTGACGCAGCCGGCGCTTGCGCTTGGATGATTTTTTGGTCAGTATGTGGCGTCCGCCGGATCGATTGCGAAGGTACTTGCCGGTACCAGTCTTTTTGAACCGCTTAGCCGCTGACTTTCTTGTCTTCAACTTCGGCATATCTTCATTCCCTGTCTATTATTGTTTTTTATTAATTTAATTCCACGACAAAAAATGGCTTAACAACCCCGAGAACGCCGCCCCTTACCCGCGGCAGCTCTTCTGCGACTGACATTATCACCACTTAGGGGTAAGACATTTTCGCGCGGCAGCTATTTATTACCCGCGGGAACCACGGTAGCCACAATCCGTCGCCCCATTCGAGCCGGAGGTGATTCGATTTTTCCGCCTCCTTCTTCTGTCAGCAGTTTGATCATACGGTCAAGCTGCTCTCGGCCCTGATCGACATGAGCCATTTCCCGGCCGCGGAAAAACATAACGACTTTTACCTTATCACCTTTCTCCAGAAATTCAACCGCGTGATTATATTTTGTCTGGAAGTCATGCTCCTCAGTGCGCGGGTGTAATTGAACTTCCTTAAGCTTTACCTTATGCTGTTTCTTCCGGTTCTCACGCCGCTTTTTCTTTTCTTCGTACTGAAACTTGCCATAATCCATCAAGCGGCAAACCGGCGGGTTGGCGTTCGGCGCCACTTCCACTAGGTCAACACCGGCCTCCTCGGCCTTCTGCATCGCCTGACTGAAAGTAACGATACCGACGCTTTCCTCGTTCTCCGTAACCAGCCTTACCTTGCGGCCTCTCAGCCGCCTGTCGTTGGGTGACACTAAGCGTGCTATGGTCTAATCCTCCGCTGCTATTGTTTGTTTTCTATCTCGGTTGTCAAACGCTGGGTCAATTGTTCCAGCGTCATATTTCCCAGTTCTCCCTCGCTCCGATTACGGACCGAAAGAGTGGAATTCTCCTGCTCCCGTCCTCCTACAATCACCATATATGGCACCCGCTGCTGACGGGCTCGGCGTATTTTCGCCCCTACAGTATCCGCTTCGCTGTCCAATGCAACCCGAATACCGGATTTTCTAAGCGCGTTGGTCATTTCAGCGCCGTAATCAATAAATTTCTCTCCCACCGGCAGAACTCTAACCTGCTCCGGAGCCAGCCACAAAGGAAAGGCACCGCCATAGTGCTCAACCAGAATACCGAAGAATCTTTCTAAAGATCCCATCAACGCCCGGTGAATCATGTAAGGCCGATGCGCTTCTCCGTCCGAACCGATGTAGGTCATTTCAAAACGTTCCGGCAAATTAAAATCAAACTGTATCGTGGTAGTCTGCCATTCACGATTCAGAGCATCCGTTATCTTCAGGTCAATCTTGGGCCCGTAAAAAGCGCCGCCTCCTTCATCCACCGTACACGGCAGCCCTTGTTCGCGCACGGCCCGCTGCAAAGCCTCCACTCCCTGTTCCCAGCGACTGGAATCACCGACCGCCTTCGGCGGGCGGGTCGCCAGATAGGCTCGGATGTCGGTGAAACCGAAAGCCTTCCACATTTCCAGGCTGAATCTCAAAACTTCGGAGATTTCCGTGTCCACCTGCTCCGGAGTGCAGATAATATGTGCGTCGTCCTGGGTGAAGCCGCGAACTCTCAAAAGCCCATGTAAAACACCGCCTTTCTCATATCTGTAAACCGTTCCCAATTCAGCCCAGCGCATGGGCAGTTCGCGATAAGAACGACGAGCGGTTTTGTAAACCTCAATATGAAATGGACAATTCATCGGCTTGACATAATAGTCATGCTCGTCGATCGTCATCGGCGCGTACATGGCTTCATTATAGAACTGCAGGTGGCCGCTGGTTTCCCACAGGCCGGATCTGCCCAAATGAGGAGTGTACAAAAGTTCATAGCCGTTGTCGTAATGCGACTGCCGCCAGAACGACTCAATTTCATGCCGCACCCTGGCCCCTTTCGGATGCCAGCAAACCAGTCCGGGGCCGACGGCCTCGGAGAAACTGAACAAATCCAGTTCCCGCCCCAGTTTTCGATGATCGCGCCGCTTAGCCTCCTCGAGTCCCTGTAAATATTGTTTCAGATCTTTTTCATTAGAAAAAGCGGTGCCGTAAATCCTCTGAAGCATGGGGTTGTTTTCGTCCCCCCGAAAATAGGAACCGGCCAATGAAAGCAGTTTGAAAGCCTTTACTTCGCCGGCATGCTCAACATGCGGGCCGCGACACAGGTCAATAAAACCGGCGCATTCATAAAAGGTTATCTCCTGGTCTTCTTCGATATCCGCCAGGCGTTCAAGTTTATAAGTCTGATTTTCCGAACGCAGCAGCTCCTCGGCTTCCCGGCGGGTCTTGACAATTTTGACAAACGCTTCCCGGCTCTGGCGGATTTTCCGCATTTCCTTTTCGATCTTCGGAAGGTCCTCGGGAGTCAGCCGATAAGACATATCGAAATCATAATAGAATCCATCCTCGGTGGCCGGACCTATATCAAAACGAGTGTCAGGAAAAAGCTTTTTAACCGCCGCCGCCATAATATGCGCGGCGCTGTGCCTGATAGTTGCCAAAGGATAATCCATTAATCTAAAACACCCTTGCTTGAAGGCACATCCTGGGTGCGCGAATCTATGTTCACAGCCATATCCAAAGCTCTGCCGAAGGCTTTGAAAACGGCTTCAATGGCGTGATGCGGCTCTTCACCGGCGAGCAGTTCAATGTGCAGGTTCATGCCCGCTGCATTAACCAGCCCCTGAAAAAATTCTTTGAATAATCTTACATTCAAATTGCCCACCTGCGACCTGTCAACTTCGTTAAGTACATAACGCAGAAAAGGGCGTCCGGACAGATCAAGCGCGGCTTGCGCCAAGGCATCATCCATGGGAATCAGAGCCGCCCCGAAACGCTTGATCGACTTTCTGTCGCCAAGCGCTTCACTAATCGCGCCCCCCATGACTATGCCGGTGTCCTCAATCAAATGATGAGCATCGACTCGCAAATCGCCTTCACCGGCAACACGCAGGTCAAAAAATCCATGCCTCGAGAAACCTGTCAACATATGATCGAAGAAAGGCAGTCCCGTGTCAATTTCTGTTTCTCCAGTTCCGTCCAGGCAAAGGTATAGGGAAATTGAAGTTTCCGCGGTTTTCCGCACTTTCTCGGCGGTTCTGTCCATGCTGCTGTTCCTATTTAATTCGGATTTCCGCTCGATTCTCGCTTATGGAAACACTCGCTATTCTTTCTATCGCTGTTTCCATGTCCGGACGATCATGAAACTGCTGCTGGAAACGTCCTTCCGCCAGCGGCTCAAGGAACCATTTCAGCGGCAAAGTTCCAAGCTGATATGTATGCGCCTCAAACTCGGCGTTGCCATCTTCAATGGTTAATTCGCCAATCAACATAGCATCGCTGTCAACTTGGTCAAACAAGCGATGCCGCATCATCACCTTTACCTGATTGTCAGGCAGCAGTTCCACCGCGATCCGCTTCGGCACCATCACCCCGGCCCCAGCACCCTCGCCGTTCTCGTCAAGACCGAGTATATGATTGAGCAGAAAAGTGACATCGGCGGAGTTCAATCTAATAGTCTGTCCGGAAACGCTCCTGGCTCCATCGAGGACCCTCTGGTAGTCATTTTCAACCTCCATCCGCCGGCCCGATCCGACTGTCGCGATGTCCGGTTCCAGGTCATTCAACATCGCCATGATCGCCAAAACCAGCCCGGCCAAGACCGCCAGCGAGAAGAGCCAGCGAATTATTCGCCCGAGCCCCCAGCGTTTGCCGCCCTGTTCGGATTTTGACGGCGGCCGAAGATCCGACACATCCAGCTTCTCTCCACACTCGCGGCAGAAGATAGCCCCAATTCTGTTCTCAGTATTGCATTCAGGACAAACAAGCATGAGCGGAAGTTCCTATTTTGATGTTTAAACAATCTTTCGCTTAAAAAATCACAACACTCACACAGCCTCAGCTTTTTTCTCGGAAGCCTGGCTCGAGCTTTTCCCATCGCCGCCGGCGGAAGCGCCATTCTTCGAATCCGCTTTACCTTTGCCGTTGCCGCTATTGTTTTTATCGCCGGCACTTCCGGAACCGGCAGCGGTTTTCTGACCGGCCTCTTTTCGCCGATAATCGGTCTCGTAGAAACCACTTCCTTTAAAAATAATACCAGCTCCAGTTCCGAGCAGCCGCTTGAGCGAACCGCCGCATTCTGTACATACTTTCAGCGGTTCGGAGTTCATACTTTGAAAATGATCAAACTGCCGATGGCAGTCACAACATTTATATTCGTAGGTGGGCATGTTAAAGCTTCCTTATACAAAAAACGGTTGTTTCAGACATTACTCATGATTGAATTTTTTAAGCTTCTTGTTTTCAGTTGATTGTGAATTTGCAGTAGATCTTCGCAATAATGGTTACATCTGTATGATAAAAAACCTTGTCCCGTTGTCCGGAACCTTGTCGATTGTTCCTATCCACGGCAACCCGGAGGTTTTGTTAAATTGATTTACCTTCAACCGCCATTCCGGATTTTTACCTGATAACAAGCTGTTACCCGCAAATTCTCAGAAAAAACCAAAATTCAGCAGCCTCTTTTCGGAGCGAAACCGACAAAGCTTCCTTCCGCCCGTCAGAGACCAAGTAAAATATCCATAGACTTCTTTTTTGCAAGCTCACCATTGCTTTTCCGGCGCAACTTTATCCCTGAACTTTATTTGTTTCACCACCTCTCTAAAGCTTTTCTCCCGCGCCCTTGCCCGCTCCATGACTTCTTCAACTTCCTCATCACTCAACTCTCTGTCATCCAATGCCGGCCCATCCACCGCGTCAGTGAATTCAGCGGAAGGCGGCTCATCGGGAACTTCCGGCGGCTCTTCCAGTTCATCCGCGTCCTCTGGCTCTTCTGTTGGAACTTCAGCTTGCTCCAGAGGGAAATAAGCGTTGTCAATCCCTTCCAGCGTTTCCGGGTCGTCCACTTCCTCTTCTTCTGGAACAGGGAGCAAATCTTCGAGTTCGAATTCAGCCGCCTCGACATCCACCCGCCCTTCCGGATCACGCACGGAGCGCAGATGTTTTTGCCAGGCTGATTGCTCCCGCCTAAGAACTTCGTAATTATAAGCCAGACGAGGATCAGAATCAAGCCTGCGCATAGCCTCAATATAATTATGAACCGCCGACTCAAACAAATCGGCAACTTTTTCCGGATCTGCGGCTTCAGAGATCCGCCGGCGCGCCATTTGATGTTCGGCAAGCCCCAGGCTCCAAAGTCCCAAACCCTGAAGTTCCGGGATGGCCGAGGAGTGTTTTACCATTCGCTGATAGGTCAATTGGGCCTGCTCCAGTTCGCCGGCCATCTGCTGTTGACGGCCCAGATGAAAAGATTCCAGAGCGGTTTGTTTTTTCTCCTCTTCTGATCGGAAACCGCGCTGTAAATATCGAGTGACACGAGACAAATCGAAACGACTGACCAAGTCCGTCAAGGCGGCCGTAGTTGATTTCTCCGAAAAGTGATGACCCCGATGATTGCGCGCCGCCATATCACCGCGCAAAAAAACACCCGGAACAATGATTGCAAATATCGCCGCTGCAAGGAAGGCCCTTGAAGACGAAGATATCTGCCGCCGTCTCTCATCTATGAACATACTGGCGGTCAAAGCCAGAACCGCCAGCATCAGCGGCCATTGATAAAGTTCTTGAGCCGCCCTGCTTCCGTTCAACCCCCAATCTTCATCCCCCATCGGTTCCTGCTCCAGCCGCATCAACTCTCTTCGCAGGACCTCCGCCGTCGGTTCCGGCTCGGCTCCCCGATAATATATGCCCTCGGATATACTTGTTAATTGGCGCAGAAATTCTTCGTCCAGGGCAGTATAAATCACTTCTCCCCGATCATCCGTCAGCGCTTCACCATTCACATCTCTAACCGGCACCTGATGTTCCGATTCCCCCATCCCCACCGCCAGCAGAGTGATTCCAGCCCGAGCCAATTCCGCCGCCGCCTGACGTCCGTTTCCCTGCAGCTCCTCGCCGTCACTAAACAGAACAAGCGCCCTAGCTCTATCTCCTTCGGTAGACTCTAGAACGCGACGGCCCGACTGTAAACCAGCCTCAATATCAGTGCCCTGGACTGGTATCGAAGCCGGGGACAACTCTTCCAGAACAGTCAGAATTGACTGCTGGTCATCGGTTAACGGCAATTCGGCGAAAGCCGCACCGGCGAAGGCGATCAAAGCGAAACGCTCTCCCGGCATGCTTTCAACCAGATAACCGGCTATTTCTTTAGCGGCCGCCAAGCGAGTGGGCTCCACATCTTCCGCCATCATGCTCAAAGATACATCAAAGACCAATGCAATTTCTCTCACCGAGGTCTGCTCCGCAAGACTTGGCTCACCATCTCCTCCCTGAGGGCGGCCGGCCGCCAGAACTGCCGCCCAGATACCGGCAGTCATCAATGCCCGTCGCCAGAATCGCCGCTTTTTATCCAATGAAAGTGTCAACTTGGAATACATCGGCTCACCGAAGATTTTTTGTAAACGGCGCTGATTATACCGAAGTCGCCCGTATATCAAGCCCGGCAGCAAGACCGCCGACAGCACCAGCAGCCAGTACCACCATTGATCAATGTTAGCCAATTGAAAATCCATTATTCAGAACACTTATTTCACCCAGACTCACAGCTGTCTCATGGGGAGACTTAACGGGTGCAAACCCGTAGAAACCGCGTATCACCCAACCTAAAAGCCCCTTCCGGGGGCGACACACGATGAAATCCGTCGACTAAGTGTGTTACGTTTCAAGCACCAACACACTTAATCACTCTCTTAACCGCCACCTTTGCCCTGAAATATCTTTGACAGTTAATCCACGATGAAAGTTGCCAGTCGTCTCTATTGATATTATGTTAACTTAGGAAAGCTAACATGCGGAATGACGATTTACAAACCTGGCACAAGGGAGATAAGCGATGATTATAAGTGATTTAAGTCAGATTGACGGCCGCACATATCCGGCTCGTCGCCGAACCCAGAATCTGGTTGGCGGTCCAGCGCCGATTCAAGCGGAAAATTTCAGCATGGGTTTTGTCACTCTGGAGCCGGACGGCGGCCAAGTTCCCTGGCACAACCAGGAACAGGAAGAAGTTTACTTTCTCCTGGAAGGCAATGCTGAAATGTGCCTGGGGCAGGAAAAGAGAAACCTGCAGGCGGGCCAGGCGATATACATACCCTCGGGCGAATTTCATCAAATAACCAACATTGGCGACCGTCCGGCGGTGATGATTTATGTTTACGGCCCCGCCGGCAATGTGGCGCATTGGCGCCAGGAGCTTGAGGGCACCCTGCCGCAAGCCGGAGCCGAAGCTCCGCCTTTGCCGGAGGGAGCCCGTCCGCAATGCACCGAAAAAACAGAGGATGCTGACCGGTAAAGTCGGCGGCGCATGAAATATACCGAAGAACCGCATTTAGCGATTACCACCGGCGGCACCGGAGGGCACTTCTTTCCGGCCTTATGCATTGCCCGCGAATACCGCGCCCGGGTCGGCCCGGTCACCATGATTATCAGTGGACAGAACAGTCAAAAATACCTTGACATCGCCGGCCGTCATGGGGTGGAAGCGGTGGCGCAATACGCTCCGCCGCCACCGAAAACAATCTTCAGCCTGGCCGCTTTCCCCTTCCGTCTGACCACCGCGGTTTTTCGGGCCTGGAAATTGCTCAAAGACCGCCGAATTGATTTACTGCTCGGCATGGGCGGATTTCCATCGCTGCCGCCCGGCCTGGCGGCGATACTGCGCCGAAAACCCCTTTTTCTGCACGAAGGCAACGCCGTTCTCGGACGCGCCAACCGCTTTCTGCAGCGGTACAGCCGAAAAATAATGCTTTCTCTGCCCTTAAATGATAATTCGGCAGTCAAAGCTCCCGTCTGCCATACAGGTTTGCCGATTCGTCCTGAACTGCTGCGGGCCAAAGAGAACACAAACCGGAAAGTTGACCCCGATCTCTGTCGGCACACGGGCTTAAGCTCCAGCCTGCCGACTTTACTTGTATTCGGCGGCAGCCAGGGAGCGCGGTTTCTTAACCAATTAACCGCGGCGTTTTGCCAACTCCCTGAAACCGTCGCTTCAGCCGCTCATTTCCAGTTAATCCATTTCACCGGCGACCCGGATGCAACGGATGCTGTGCGGCAGTTATGCCGACAGGCCGATATCAAACATTGGGTTGACACCTGGTGCGACCAAATGGAGCTGGCTTATCGAGCGGCGGATATCATCCTCTGCCGGGCCGGTGCCGCCACTATTACCGAAGCGGCATGGTTCGAAAAATCAGTCATCCTGACCCCCCTGCCCTTCGCTGCCGACGATCATCAGACCGTCAACGCCCGGGTTCTGGAACAGCGAAACGCCGCTCTGCATTGGCCTCAACATGAAACCACCCCCCAGCGGTTGCTGGCGGCGGTGAAATGTTTGATTGCCGAACCGGACACCTGGCGGCGGCGGGGAAGCAATCTGGCGGCTTTCGCCAATCCGCATGCCGCCGAAAAAACCGTAATTGTTATGAGCAAGGAATATCACCAACGATGAACCGCCGGCAGAATAAACTTTATCTATCAAGAATGACTTCCGGCGACACCGCTTCCGCGCCCTCTCCTCGCCCGCAATTGAAACCGCCGGCCCGCATCCTCGGTATTGATGCCGCCTTACGCTGCACCGGCTACGGCTTAATCGAATTACGCCCTGAAAACCAACTGGAAGTTATTGACTGCGGAGTGATCCGTACCTCCAAAGAAGAACCGCTCAGCGAATGTTTGCGACGCCTGCGCGGAGGAATGGCGCAGCTGCTTGACTCCGGACAGCCCGCCGCCGCCGCCCTGGAAGGCGGCTTTTTCCATCGCAATGTCAAAACCGCCATGGTTTTGGGAATGACCCGCGGTGTGGTTATCGCGACAATCGCGGAAGCAAAAATCCCAGTCTATGAATATGCGCCGAGGCAGATTAAGCAGGGACTGTGCGGGTACGGCAACGCGGGTAAACAACAAATAACCTTGATGATTGAACAAATGCTGCAACTGTCAATTAACGAGTTTGAACATGACGCCGCCGACGCCATGGCCGCGGCGCTGACCCACATCAGTCTGGCCAGCCGCCAAGGCGGCCTGTTCCTGCCGCCGCCGGTCTAGCCTGATCCTCCGCGAAAAGGTATATCGCATGTTCTTGAGTTCAACTTTGTCCCGAACCCGCCTCAGGCGGATCACAAACCATATTCCATTTCGGATGAAAACATTAAAACCAATCGGATTTCGGTTCGGGACAAGGTGCGAGACAAGGTGCGAGACAAAGTGTAGTAACGCATCCCATGGGATGCTTATGACAACAAATATAAGGAAAATTTCGGGGATAGAATACTTTGGGTTCTTCACGGTTTTCTGTAAAACGATATAAAACGGGTTCTTCTCGGTTTTCTGTAAAATGACCTGGATCGTGATTAGAAAATATTGAAT
>PUNB01000133.1 GCA_003552565.1 Lentisphaerota bacterium | reverse complement strand
CCGCTGATCAGCATGGAAATGTGATTGCCCTGGAGGAGGGGCGGTGCGTTGGAAACAAGCGCCGGAATGATGGTATTGAGACTGCGGGCCGCCGGGTCATCCATTTTCTCGGGAAATTCAATGGCGGAATTTTTCACCTTAAGCCAATACACCAATTCTTTCCTGCCGGCCTCCCGAAGGCGTCTTTCATTCTGCAGCAGTTCATCGGCGTAATATTTCTCCCAGCTTTTCTGAGAAGGTTTGCCGAGTCCGAAAAAAACAAACAGGATAAAGCCGATCAAAGGAAAAGACCAGGAAACGAATATCCACAGAAGGGCGGAGTTAGCTTCACGTCGGCGGATCAAGCAATGATAAGAGACAAAAATTACCGCGGCGATATGCAGTGCTGTGGCTGAAAAAATCCAGGAAAAGGAGGTCAAAGTCATTGGCGGCTGGCCTTCGCTGTCAGGGGCTGACGGTGACTATACTGCTTTCAGCCGGAGTCGTTAAGAACTTCTTCAACTTTTTCGGTGAGTGTACGCAAAGTGAAAGGTTTGCGGAGAAAATGGACTTTGCCGCTGAAGCGGTTGAAGTCCACCTTTTCATCATGCAGATAACCTGAAATGAAGATAATCGGCAGTTGCGGGTGGTTACGACGGATTTTTTCCGCCAGATCCATCCCGCTCATGCCGGGCATGATTATATCTGTGATCAGAAGCCGCGGCTTAAGGCCGTCAGCGAGTTTTTCCCAAGCTTCTTCCCCGTTTTCCGCATCGTGAACTTCATAGCCTAGTTGACTCATCTGTTTCTTGAGCAGGTACCGCAAAGTATCTTCATCCTCAACAAGAAAAACAATATCATGATCATGTTGTTTGTTGTTGTTGCTCATTTGAATTTTATGAAAAAATATATTTCCTTGCAATATCCTGGCCGACCAAATGCGTGGAAAACCGCGCGGGCTTGCGAATCCGCGAATCAGGGGCTGGGCGAATTAGATAAAATGATTGAAATCAGCATACATAGCATGTTGTATTCAAAGATTAAGTAAGATAATGCTTATAAATTATTTTACAAAGCGTCAAAAAGTATGTGAAGTGCCGGCGTAGAAGCGGATATCGCCGGAATCGACACCGTAGGCGCAGTCCAGTCTGAGATCGGTCTCGACTAACCAGCGCACATGAATTCGCAGTCCCGCACCGGTTCCGAAGTGCAGATGGTCGGCCTTTATTCGCCGTTCCTTCCAGGCGCCCCCCAGGTCGGCGAAGACAACCCCGCGGAGCCAGCGGGTGTTGAAAAGCGGCCGTAAGTATTCAGTATTCAAAAGCAAAAATAAATTTCCATGGCGATAATTACGTGTATAGCCGCGCAAACTGCCGCTGCCGCCGAGGGAGAATGGCTGCCCCCCAAAAGCTCTGCCCCCGGCAATACCGAAGCGGACTTGATAATTGAAATTGGATGGTACTGAGCCGGACGTTTCCAAGGGACGATAGGCTCTATGGAAAAAGTTCACCTGCTGGCGGTCGCTCGACCCTCCCAGCCACTTGCCGCCCGCCTGCGCTTCAGCTCCATATTCAAATCCTTCCCGATGAGTGCCTTTGTCCAGGACCTGCCGGTTGGTGAGCCCGGCGGTCAATGCCGAATCGACTCCGTCTTCCGGCACCCGCGCTTCGGGATATCCGCCTGAATGCCGTCTTTCTTCACGTAAAAAACCCAGAGAAATCCGCCATCCTCGGTTGGCGCTGCCCTCGGTAAGCCAGCGGCTGACGGTTAGATTGATCTCTCGGGAATCCTGGTCGTGTTCATCAATGAGACCGTCGTCGGAAGCCGATTCGGCGGAAACATCGTTTTGCAGGGAAAGGTTAAGCCCCCAGTCAGTGCCGGGAATCCGGGGAATATCGTAACGCAGCCGGAGACGGCGAGAACGTTTTCGACTTATATCGCTGGCCGCTTCTTCCAGTTCGCCGATAAAACGTAAACGCTGATTGAGTCCCAATAGATTATCCCATCGCAATTCAGCTCCGTAACGAATGTCGCCATCGGAATTGCGGCTGAATCGGGGAAGTGGATAAAAATAATACTTTTCTTTGACGCGATAAATCACGCGGGCACTGTCATTTTCAATCTTAACTTCCGCCTCCACATCCTGAAACAGCCCCAGGCTCATAATGGCCTGCCGTCCGTCTTCAACTTTTTCTTTGTCGAGCTCCGCGCCCTCGCTGAAAGGCAGTTCTTGGCGTAAAACCGTCTCCCGGGTAATTCGATTGCCTTTGAAGATTATCTGTTTGATCACGTTCGGCTGTTTGTCGTCCGCAAAAACCGCGCTCGAAAAAAAACAACATCCCCATATAATGGAAATCATTAATAATTTAAAGCATGAATTATGACTGGTCATTCAATTTTTCCATAAAGCGTAATATACTTGTATGAAACTTCGTCTTCCACAGCCACACGCCGTTGACTAAAATCGCACAAATATTCACGACCTCAAGCTCATAATTACCCATTTCGCGCATTGCCTGATTTGGGTAAATAAAAACGAAAAAGCAATCATCTGCGCCGGCGGCACCGACATCAGGCCAATCCTGAGCGGCGGCGCAGCCACCACTCGATTGAAAGCAGAGCGATTATCAGGAGCAGCCAAGTCCAGGAGTGCCATAATGTATATTCATGGACAGTTTCTCTTTGTCGAGGGACGTACTCCAGGCCGTTCCACAGTTTTTCCCAGTTGTCAACGGCGGCGAACATACCGCCGCTGTTCTCGGCCCATCGCTGTAATTTCCGACGTGCTATTGGAAGGCCCACGGTCTCCGCCGCCGGGTCGCGCACAAAAACCACAGTCTCGGCCTCTCCGCCTCCTGCCGGGCATAGTGCTCGTATCTCATGCAGGCCCTCTTTCTCTGGTGTGAAGCGGCCTCGCCAGCCGGTTAACCGCCGGGACAGGCCGACATCCCCTCCTATTTCCGCCAGCGCCAGCGGCACAGATATCTCTTCTGCCGGCCCAGTGACAGCGGCGGCAAAATCTCCATTTCCCTCCGGCGGCTGAAACCCCAGGGCTCCGACGGTGATTTCCTCTCCGATATCATATTCAGCCTTGGCCGTCGTCAGACGCGGCATGTCGGTTTCCGGAGTCTCACCCTCTCCCGGCATCAGCCAGTCGGTCAAACGGGAAATCAAGGCTGCATAAAGACTTTTTTCTTCTTCCTCAAGAGGATCCCCCGCCAGCTGCCAACGCCAGAATGAATCACTGTAAAAAGCTCCCACCCTGCCGCCGCCATAGCGTCTTGTCGCCGCCGCCGGTTCCCCGGCGGGTGTCTCCAGAAGCACCGTTGCCATCGGATGCGGCCGCATCGGTCGCCACAGGCTGAGAAGATGGGGTGTTCTGATTAATCCCGGAAATCCCCGCAGTACCGGGTGTGTTCTTCCGGCCGCCGCAAATTCCGCCTGGAAGCGTCCTTCATCCAGAGAGGCTCCTTCTTCAGGAGTCGCCGGCGCCATAGCCGCCAATTCCTCGATGGCGAGCAATCCTCCTGTTCCGTAAGCATTGGAACCGCCGAGGAAAAGCAGACCGCCTCCTTCCTCTCCGACAAATTCCATCAGTTTTTCCCCCATGGAGTCAGGAAGCGAAGATTTGTCCAAATTGCCAAGAATCACCATTCCATATTCGTTAAGCCCTTCTTTTAGCAATTGACTGATCTCAATAGAGACATAGCCCTCTTCCCTTTGATCAAAGGCAATATACCTTCCGTCCGTCCCCCGCACCAGGGCGGTCAGCTCGAACTTATCTTCAGCCTGCAGGGCTCGTCGCAGGAAGCGGAATTCCCATCTTGGAATTCCTTCCAGGTAGAGGATTTTTTTTCGGCTTTCCTGCACATCCAGCACCAGTTCCTGGTGCGAACGTCGACTCTCAACTCCCTCCGGCAGCTCCAGATCCACTGTCAGCCGCATTCTTCCCGTCCGTTCCGGGGTCACGGAAAAAGTTACGCGTTGAAACACCTCGTTCTCGGCAAAAGTAATGTTTTGTCTTTCCCATTCATCGCCGTTACGAAACAACACCGCCTCCAGTTCCGTCTGTTCACGCCCGCGACGATGAATCATAGCCTCGATCTCTGTCCGCCATCCCGCGGTCGCCTTTTCCGGATGGTTTACTCGCGCCAGATAAATATCCTCCGGCCTTTCTTCTTTTTCAGGATCGAACTCTTTTTCGAGTTCCGGAATCAGCAGCGGCAGAGCGAAATTTCGCCCGCTGGTTCCTTGCTCTGAATCATCCAGTCCGTCCGTCAGCAGCACGATGGCGGCAAGGTTTTCATGCCGCAGCCTCTCCGTGATTTCATGCACTCCGTTGTAAAGATCGGTGCCGGGCTGATCGAATTGCAGATTGTCAGTGGATAATTCCGTCTGGCGCGGCTGATGATGCAGCTCAAACATAAACAAACGATAATCTGACGCTTGCCGATCGAATTCGGATGATTCAAGAAATCGCTTGGCATTTTCCGCTCTTGATCGCGGATTATCGCCAAGTTTTTCATTCATGCTGACGGAAGCATCCACCGCCACCGCCAGCGCCGGCAGTTCGGTTTCCTCTTCGGTGATGCGTCGTTCGGGTTGTAAAAGCAGCCAGAAGAGGAAAAACAAAGCCGCCGTTCGCAAGCCCCGGAATAAAATCGCCCGCCTTTTCGGCACACTGCTTCTGCTTACAGTCCGCCAGTTCAGCCAGAGAAAAAAAAGCAGCAGCATTGCCAGCAAGGGCAGGGGGAGTACCGGATAAAATTGCCAGTTTATAAGGTCTGTCATAATTAGCGAATTCAGTTTGTCTTGCGATTCGCCGCGATTTCTTCCACCGCGAGCAGGAAAAACGCCGCCAGCAGCAGCCATGGCCATAGAGTCCGCCCGCGGTCAAGCAGTTCCAGGTGCTGGAGCGTTTCCTGGGTATTTTCGGAAATTCGAGTTCTCTCAGCCGGCAGCCCGGAGGTCAGTTCGTTTTTTGCGAGGTAATCAAAGTTTATTTCCTCCGAGGGCAGGTTTGCCGCAATTTTTCTTTCCATGCCCTCTGCACGCAAAGTGTAAAAACCCGGCGTATTGAAACCTTCCACTGTAAAAGGTTGATTTGGATGGCGCCTTTCCAGTTGCAGCTGCCTGCTTTCTCCCGCGGGCGATATCAGTTCAGCGTCTTCGATAAGCAGGGTATCAGTCGGCCAGTTAAGATACATTGGAGAGCCAATTCGGGTCATCATGGACATCTCCTGTTCTCTCTGGCGCAGGGAGTGGTTAATGATTTCCCGCAGAGTAACCAGAAAAGAAGGAGATAAAGGCCAGTCGGAGATTTCTCTGTCTATCGGGAGAGTCGCGAACCATACCCTGCCTTCGCCGACGGGGGCACTCCAGATAAACGGGGAACCGTCTTTATATGTGAACACTGTTTCCGCTTCCGGCGGCAGGCCGCTGAAATGCAGCCGACGGCGTGTGCCGGCCTGCAGGGAAAAAGGCAGTGCTCGGGATATATCGGCTTGCACGGCGGTATCCGAATCTTCCATGGGGATAATATCTTTCATGGTCATGCGCTCGTGCTGTCGAGTTTCCACTTGCAGCTCGCGCCAGCCGCCAAGTTCGGTCGGCAGTTCGACATCGTTATCTTCCCGTCGAGGAAAAACAATGATGCGGGAGCCGTTTTCAATTCCTTCACGCAAACGATGCACGGCCCGGCTGTCCAGTATGTCGTAACCGTAAAGGATGGTTATCGGTGCCGTAGCGTCAGTTTCGCCCGTGGAAAACTCGGCTGCGCTTACGCTGTTGACTTTAAATAGACCATCTTCTCCCATTCTCGGTGTCAGCGCCCGCTGCAGAAAAAGGCGGCCGTCGTTGATCTCAGTATTTTCCCCTGTCGTCGTTATTAAGGTGACCTCTATTTGTTCTTCGCGCGGCAATGAAAAATAAAAATAATTATCTTCACGCATCATGTCATCCGCGTCCAGCTTCAGACGGCCGGTAAGTTCGCGGTTGTCAGTTCGAAAACCGCCACTGAGAACAGTTTCTTTAGTTTCTCCCGGACGCGGCAGAATGGAAACGCTGTGTTTTTCGCTGTCTTGAAGAAATAATCGCAGACGGACATCCCCGCTGAAATCTCCACCCGTCCGCACTGTTGGTCGCGCCCGCAGCGTGCCTTCCTCGGAATAAACAACCGCGGGAGAAAAATCAGCCTCTATAATACCGGCGTTGGCTGACAGTTCCGGACGCAGCAGGTTCAGAAAAAACAGGTTGTGGTCTTCAAGGTTTTCCGCTGCCTCCGCCAGGCGGTCGGTTCGCCATTTATGGGCTTGAAAGTCGCTGAAAACATGTATTTCAAATCGATCATCGGTTGATCTCCCCAGTTCCTCCAGCCGGCGCGGCAATTGGCCGCATAGAACATCCGGACTGGCTCTGCCGAATTCTGGTTCCATGGTTGTCAATCTCTCTCTTGCCCGATCATGATCGGAGGCTGGCGGAAATATCTTCCAGGCGCTTTTTTCCGGGGAGCCGGTCTTTAGAATTGCCGCCCTGTCGCCTCGTTCAAGTGTGTTTAGCAAGTCCAAACCCCACTCCCGGGCTTTCGCGAATAGAGCTTCATTTTCTTCATCGCCAGCCATGCGCATGCCGGCGCCGGCATCGAAGATCAAAACTAAAGTCCGCCTGTCGCCGCCGAAGGTGCCGGCGTAATCAAAGACCGGCATGGCGAAAGCCAGTACCAGTAAAAGGATAATCAGAGAGCGCAGCAGAAGCAGGAGAAGGTTCTCCAGACGCCGTGCCCGCCGAGTGCGAACATCCGCCTGTCTTAAAAACTGGATGGCGCTGAAAGGTAAAACCGGCGGCCGACGCAGACGCAAAAGATGCAGCGCCAGCGGAATAAGCACTGCCGCCGCCGCCGCGAGAAATATTGGTGCTAAAAATACCGGCATAATCAATCACCCAATAAGATTGAATTTACTATTATCAGCAAAAGAATAATTTCAAATTTGGTCAGATCAGTTCACCGGCAATTATTCGTAAAACAACACGGAAAATGCGCTGGGCGAAGTGTAAAAGACGAAGTTTGGGGGGACGAAGTGGGGGGACGAAGTGTGGG
>PUNB01000035.1 GCA_003552565.1 Lentisphaerota bacterium | reverse complement strand
GGCGCACAGCAACCGCGAAATACGACGACGATGACACAGCATCGCCTTTCGAATTTCGCGGCCACTGTGCATCCAGAATACACTTGTCCAATGCGACGTTTGAAGCGTGACACGACACTAGACCCTGCGCATTTCACCCCCACCTGGTAACACTCTCTTTCCGCGGCTGGTTTTCATTATTCTACTTGCAGCCTCACTGGACTGGTCCAGGCGTAGACCCCCTCCCCCCGAGCCAAGTTGTGAGGGTAACGACTGTTCTGCTCGAAAGGCTTAATGGAATTAGTTCGTGGGTCTCCATCGATATTAAGCGAGGGATCGCCGTTTAGTTTTACCTTGAGGATATAAAAATGGTTTCCCTTTTTCGCCGTCTCATCAGTAAAATCGAAGCTGAAGTCTTTTGCCTCAGGGCTTTCCCACCATAGCAGTTCGCCATCGCGCAGGACTTCGACATAATCTATTTCTTCCGGCGCTTCCCGGATAACGCCGCTGATTTTCGGTGGTCCGGCGCTTTTTCCCTGACAGCCGATAAATTCGCCGCCGACCCGGAAGTCGATAAAAATATTGAATCCCTGCGTGGCGATAATGCGCCGCTGTCGGTAGGCATCGAGCAAAGCTTCGGGAGTCAGTTCT
This sequence comes from Lentisphaerota bacterium, assembly GCA_003552565.1. Taxonomy (GTDB): domain Bacteria; phylum Verrucomicrobiota; class Lentisphaeria; order Oligosphaerales; family PUNB01; genus PUNB01. The sequence continues at coordinate 6,475 of PUNB01000035.1, read as the reverse complement.
TCAACGAACAGGCCGGTGCGGGCGCCCGCCAGCCCGGGCACGCAGCGATGGGTGTCACTGGAGCCGATAAATCCAATACGGGCTCCTTCCCGCAGCCGGTCCATAGTGAATACACTTTCCTCCAAACATACCCGCCAGGAAGAGCAGGCTTCAATGTTCCATTCCACTGTCGGATCGACCAGTTCGTAACTGCAATGATGCGGGTAAGCCATGCCGCCGGCTTCTTTCAAGGCGGCCTGCATCTTGACATCACTGCTGGACTCGGGATCTATGCGGCGCAGCAGCCGGCCGCCGGGACGCGGATAGATAACGCAGCGATGGTTGAAATCCGGCTGCAGGTCGGTTCGATGAAAAGTGAATTCGTAGCCGGGCAGCCAGAGGAAATGGCGGTCGCGGGAAAAATGGGCGGCCATTTGGTTTTCCAGTTGCCATTCCACTTCGGTCAACGCTTTATGCGGATAAAAGTCATTGTCGATGATAGAAATCATATCCAGCCCCGCCATATCCCGAGCGAAATTAACCAGTTCATCCAGTTCGCCCTCGGCATCAGGACTGAAATTGCTATGACAATGGGTGTCGGCCCACACCAGTTTATAGCTTTCTTTGCCGACTTCCGCATTTGACTCCGGCTTGCGCCGGGGAGTGATGGCGATGTCTTTCCAGCGTCGCCATTTGGCGGTGTCGATATCAAGCGGTTCCGGAGCCTTTAAGTCAAACGTTTTCGCCTGCAGCAGATCGAAGTCTCTGTTTTCAAAATGATAGAATACGCAAATCCCGGAACTCTCCGCCAGCGACGGCGGCACGCTGTAGCAATATCCGTCGCCGCAGTATATCGCCGGCTTGCTCCATTCACCCCGAGAATCCATTTTCCGCCCCACCAGACGGCCGTAGACATCGGACCCCCAGGTTTCCCGACGCATCTCCCACCACAGCCAGAGACTGCCGTCGGTATCAAGATTAATGCGCGGATTGCGCCGGAGTCCGACAAAGCCTTTATAAATTTCACCCGCCAGCTGTCCCTCCCGCAAGTCTCCGACTTCGTAGGGGTTGGCTTGGTTGCCGGGGTCCTTCAGGTACTCCACCTTGCCATCCCGGCAGCGGGCGGCCATGACAAACGGATGGTTGTCGATTATCCCGAGTTTATCGGTTACCGTCTGCAAGGCCAGCCAGCACAGATAAACATTTCCCTGTTCATCGGCGGTTATGCTCGGTCGCAGCCAGCGCTGCTTCTCCGGCCGCATAATGCTGATGATTTTCCCTTCGCCCGCTGCCGACACTTCGCCTAAAACAACTTCATAGTCCGGCTGGCGATACTGATCCCAAGCAACAAAAAGGGATGAACCCGAAGCAATCAGTGCAGACCGAAAACGATCAAGTCCGTCCGGATTGTCAAAAACCGTCCGAGTACACCATTGCCGGTCTTCTGCGAAGGCGATAAAAATCTCCAGCCTCTCTTGCCGCCGGGAGGTAAAGGCGATATAAGGCTTGCCCTGTTTCAGAGTAACAACCGGCGGCTGGCAAACCTCGGCGGTCTGATAGACAGTTTCCGCTTCCGGAAAACTTCCCGCCCCGGCATCCAGCCGGGCATAGCGAATACGCCATTCATCCCCAACTAACTCATTCCAGGCAACGTGCAAATAATCTTCGTCCGCGGCTAGACAAGGCTGATGCGCCATGCCCCAGGGGCTTTGGAGAAAAGTTCTATTCCCCTTTTCATCAAACCGGCAAAGCAGGATCGCTGTTTGCCTGCCCTTGCCAACCTGCACGGCGGCGTAAGTATCACCGCCAAAGCAGACAGATGAAATGTGGCGGCCGAAATGAAGGGTGTCCATGGATGGAAGCCGAAAGATATCGTCTTTTTTCTGCGCGTCTATAGCCATATTAATATCCTTTATACCACTCTGGCTCAATATCGGCGGCGATCGATTCGGCAATATAGAAATCCGTCGGCAGGGTCTGCAGGATCGATGCCGGCACCTGCGGAGTCACCGGCCCATGCGCCACGAGCCGAGTGATGAACTTCTGCCAGCTTACCTGCGAACCGCCGATGGTAATCCCCGAACGATCAAAGCGATGTTTGGCGCCAATCACATCGGCCGGACCGATAGTGGCGGCCTTTGGCGGCACTCGGGCGGTATCGCCGCAGGCTCCGAAACTGGCGTGCAGTGAGTTCTGCAGGATGGTGTAGGGATGAAGAGTGACAATACGAGTTCCCATCTGCTTCCACTCCTCCAGCGGCGCCTCGAACTCCGGCACTCCCGGATCGATGAAAGCGATATGGCCGGTCCAGCCGGAACCGCTATAGCAGACATCGGCTCCGCCCAGCTCTTCGGCGATCCAGCGGCTGAGCCAGGAAACATTGTCGGTGGTCGGGCCGATGATCTGTTCCTCCGGAGGACGAATTTCCGGATCGAGTTCGCTGTAGAAATATTTTTTCATTGCCCGCATGAAGCCCTGGGGGTAGTCCTCCGGGGCGGTATTGCCGTTTTCATCGGCCCATTCATCCATGTTGATGACCCACAGATGTTTGCAGTCGATACGCAGACGATTGAGCATGTGGGCCAAGCTTACATAACCGGGATTGGGGTTGCCGGTGATCATCGAGAAACGCAGTCCCTCTTCCCCGGCCTGCTTTATGCGGCTGACCATATCTGAAAACGTAATGAACCCCAGTTCGCTGTCACGCACCACCCGGATTTTGAATTCCGGATTCGGGTGCTTGTCAATGTCCTCACGCTTAATAGCGCGAATTCTGTCCAGTACCGCCTGATCCTTGAACGGTACGCAGGGAGCCGGTTGAAAAGTGAAGTTACTCATTTTTTGTTACCTTTTTCTTTTTTTAGTAAGCGTATGCATTCTTATGCGCTACATTCATATTTATTAGAAATTTTTGACCACGAAAACAACTTCTAGATAAACAATCAAAGCGGCATAAACCAAACCGGCGAAGGCCAGCGCCAGGAGACTTTTGAACAACTTCTGCTTATCCACATCCTCACCGGCGGCCGCCATGACCAGCGCCCCCAGAGTCGACAAAGGACTGACAGTAACCATGTGCGAGCCGATAATCACGGCTGAAATTATCCGCACACCTTCGCCGCCGACATCCGCCGCCAGACTGGGAGCCATAGGTATCAATGCCGGCATCACCACTCCTGAAGCGCTGGAGGCGGTGGACAACAGCCCGCCGATCAGAGCCATAATCGGCGCCGCGGTGTTTTCTGTCATAACGGCGGCAAGCGAATCCGCCAACATCTCAATACCACCGGCGGTTTGCGCCACCTGCACCAATATTCACTCGCCAAATACAGCCGACGACTATCGCCAAACCAATAGCTATTACGGATAAAAGAGCGATCAAAGCGGTCTCCCATTATCTAAGACTGTGACTGCGTGACTCCGTGACTTCGTGACACCGGATTGAATTGTTTTCAACCAATTCCCCTTGCCAGTTCCTCCGTGGCCATCCGGGCGGCTCCCAGCAAAGGGGTGGCGGGAGTCGGCTCTACTTGCACACCGGCTTTACGGGCGACCGTATTCATCCACAGCGGCCTGAATCTACCGCCGCCGGCGGCCAGGACTCGATTGATTTCGTTTCCGTCCTGCAGATTTTCCAGCATTCCCGCGGCTTCCTCAGCCAGACTATCGACCACCGAACGCGCCATCTCCGCTGGTGTGTGATGCGGGGCAAGATTGCGCCAGGCGCCGTCACCGGACTTAAGGCCGCAGTCAAAAACCACTCCGCCGCAATCTTCATCGGCATTTTCAGCGGCGGCGAAGAAGCGGTCGTCACTGTCACAGCCGGCGAGAACCGTTTTCGCCCAATTAATAACATTACCGCCGCGATTATTGACGATCATCTGATAAAATCCACCTTTCGGATACGGTCCCCGGGCAAATCCCTCCCTCACCTCCGGCAATTGACTGGAATAACCGTATACCACTAACGCGGTTCCCAAGGTAAGCAAATGATCGCGGTTTTCGTCCAGCCTGGCTCCGTAACCGCCGGCGGTCTGGTCATTGCCGGCAACAATCAAAGGAATACCGACCGGCAGATGAAACTCGCGGGCAGCCTCATTGGTTATTCCCGCCACTCGCCCCGCCGGGACTATCTCAGGCAGCTGCTCGACATTCAACCCGCAGACCTTCAGGGCTTCATTCCACCATTTTCGATGACGAATAGAATAAAGTCCGCTCATGGCGGCGATGTTTTCATCCGTCACTAACCGACCGCTCCATAAATACAGGAAATAACTGGGCAACGGCACCACTCTCTGTTTTGTTTCCAGTTTTAAACGAGCCAGCTGACTGATCTGTAAATTAGCATTCAAGCGCCCAAAACTGCAATGTTCCCCGAAGTCCGGCAGCTTCCGGGCGACTTCCTCGGCAATTGCCTGATCTCCCCCGTCCTGCCAGGAAATCCAGGGGAAAATCGGCCGGTCGTCACAGTCCAGCAAAGTAAAAGTCTGGGCCTGACTGGTTACCGCGGCGGTGCCAATCGACGGATCATCAGCCTCAACTTCCGCCAGCGCTTGTCGCAAACAATCATTGACAGACTGCAAATCCAATTCCACTCTGTTTCCGGTACCATACCGATGCGGAAGCAGGCGACTGGCAAAACGCAGTTCCCGCAAGTTTAAATCATAAACAGCCGCCTTGAAAGAAGTAGAGCCCAGATCAATCGCCAGGACCTTTTTTTCATTCTGGTTTTGATTATTCATCCCGCATAACTCTGGATTTCAGTGTTCAGGTTTCAGGCCACCAAATTCAACGATCCAGATTCAAACGACGAGCCGCTTTATCAAAATTAACCGCGGAAGTATGGTGTATATCGTTATTCTGCATGAGCTTGTTTTCCAAGTGTATTTTTGCTTTTTACTTCCTATACCCCCTGTTTGTCTCTTGAGCAACCACTGTCAACATCCACCCACTCACCACTCACCGCCGACTGCCGGCATTTGTCCATCAAATAGCAGTAACCATGCACCTTGCCAATGAATCCGAAGCCAATGATACCGACTTTATATTGCTTCTCATAAATAAACCTCACGCAATTAACCGCCATCGACATAACGGTTCGACTAAGTGTGGGAGGTTAAGTGTGGAGGACTAAGTGGAGGTCATATCCTCAGCTTAAACCGTTTCCACTGTTCCCTGAGCGTGGCTGCGCAAAGCGGCAGTAAAGAGTCTGTGGGTAAGCGCCGCCTCTTCAGGAGTCACACAGGAGGCAAAGCGGCTTTTTGGCTGTCCCTCGGTCAATTCATACAGAAAAGCGGCCCACATCTGCTGGATGGCATCCGTGAAGCCGAATTCAAAAATCGGCCCGGTGATTCCCTCAAAGGCCACCTCCCAGCCCATATCAATGTGCCGCCAGGCCTGTTCGCCGCCAGTGTATTCCAGCACCTCGAACCGGCGCGGATTGCTGCTCGACCAGCGGGCACAGGCCTTCATACCTTTGATTTCAAAATACCAGGTATCCGTCTCTCCCGGAGCGATACGCTGAGCTTTAATTGTCAGCGGAAACAACTGTCCGCTCCGCGGATCCTCCGCATCGCACAACATCGTTCCATTGTCCCAAGTCGCGCAAGGAACACGATTCCCTTCTTTGTCAGGGCGTTCCGGCACCAGATTGGAAAGGATGGCCCGGACATTCTTTGGAGTCCAGCCGGCCTTGAAAGGCATGTGACAAGGATGCAGGCCCAGGTCCCCCAGACAGCCGTATTCGCCGTTATATTCGATCATACGCTTCCAGTTGATCGCCTTGTTCGGGTTTAGATCGGAAGAATGCAGGAAGCCTGAATTAACCTCGATTATCGGCCCGAAAGCATCCTCTTCTATCATCTTTCCGATCCTCTGCATGGGAGGAAAGAAAGGAAACTCGGAGCTGCAGCGGACAAAGACCTCAGGATGTTTACTGATACATTCATTAATGGCATCGTTAGCCGGTTTGTCAATACCGAAGGGCTTTTCACCAAGAAGGTGTTTGCCGGCCTCAATGATATCAATATAGAATTGCTGATGCAAATGATGCGGCACGGCACAGTAAACCGCATCCACTTCCTCGGAAGCGAGCAACTCCCGGTAGTCATCAGTAACCACTTTGATGGTTTCAAAGTTGTCTGTGAACCACTTATACGACTGCGGATTCCGGGCACAAACCGCTGTGATCTCGGGGCGCGCATTCATGCCGGTCAAATGACACCAGCGAGCCACCGCGCTGCCGAACTCCCTTCCCATTAATCCTAAACCTATAATACCGAATCTTACTTTTTTCATAACTGTTTTTCCTTATTGTATGAAACTTAATTTTTACAGAAGGCCGCAAAGAACGCAAAGAAATATATTTTTTATTTTTCGCAAACTCTTAGCGATCTTGGCGATCTTCTCCAAAGATGCTTCGCATCAGTTCAGGACACCGAGCCGAAGGCTCTTTCGGAGTGCGGTGAGCTCGCACCGCTTTGGTATAGCAGCTCAT
>PUNB01000099.1 GCA_003552565.1 Lentisphaerota bacterium | reverse complement strand
GAAGAGTGGTCAGGTCCCCGCGAGCCATAAAAGAGCCCGTTCCCTTGCGAGCACACCTTAATGCCCGCGAGGACGCGGGCGCTCCAGATGTATTGCCCGTAACCAAGTCTCACCCTCAGGGTATCCGGCGCGCCGTGTCGGCGGTTAAGATGGTGGCCGGAGCTTCCAGCTCCGGATTGTCCGGCGCATCGCGCCGGTGGCGGGGCTTGTATCAGACTTCATGGTTTCAGTGTTCAGGTGTCAGGGAGACCCGAAACCTGACACCAGAAACCATTAATCAAGTCTCTGCCTCGGGATATCAGCAACAACGCCGTCAGTCAACATCATGAATGGGCGGCATTGCTTTTGTACCACTCGATGGTACGTCGCAACCCCTCTTCGAACTCAACCTCGGCCTGCCAGTCCAAAAGCTGCCGGGCACGACTGGTGTCCAGACAGCGGCGCGGCTGACCGTCCGGCTTGTCACGATCCCATTCCACCTTGCCCGAGAAACCGGTCAATTTAACGATCAAGTCAACCAGATCCGCAATCTTGATTTCTTTTCCGGTTCCCAAATTGATCGGCTGCGGCTGGCGCATAACTTCCATAGCCCGGACAACCCCTTCAGCCGCATCTTCGACATAGAGAAATTCCCGCGACACCTGACCGCTGCCCCAGCAGACAATCTTTTCATCTCCACGCTCTTTTGCTTCCAGACATTTCCGGATCAGAGCCGGAATCACGTGTGAACTGTAGAGATCAAAATTGTCTTTCGGTCCATATAAATTGACCGGCAGCACCACCGCTCCTTCCATCCCATACTGTCGATGATAACCGTCAAGCATCACTGACAAAGCTTTCTTGGCGATACCGTATGGGGCGTTGGTCGCCTCCGGATAGCCGTTCCACAACTGATCTTCATGAAACGGCACCGGCGTACTGTGGGGATAAGAACAGATAGTTCCCACCTGAACAAATCTCTCCACCCCGGCGATCCGGGACTGTTCCAGCAGGTGTATTCCCATCGCCATGTTGGCGAAGAAAAACCTTCCCGGCTGATCGCGATTAATGCCGATACCGCCTACTTCGGCAGCGAGGTGCAAAACCCAGTCCGGCGAAGTTTCATCTAACAATCGTTTGACATTTTCTTCACTGGTTAAATCGTAATCCCGACGGCGGGGTACAATCAGTTCTTCACAACCCCGATTCCGCAATTTTTCACACACAAATCCGCCTAAAAAACCTGCGCCGCCGGTTACCAGAACGCGCTTGCCGCTCAAATCAGTCATCTATACTCTCCTGCCGTTCGTTGATTCTGTTTTCCTTTTCTGTCAAGATGTCGCTTTATCCTGACCCTCACCGCGCAGCCACTGGATCAAAGCTTCATTGCCGAAAATCAAATACAGCCAGGCAAAGATAAAAGCGATCACTTTAAAGGTCAGCTCATATTCCTGATCGGCCATCGCTCGGCTGATTAGCAGTAAAACCAGCAGACAGACAGTGACTTTGAAAATATTCGGCGTTTCCACCCACATCTTACGGGCGAAATGGCGGTAATGCATCCGCGAAATCATCAGCAGCACCGATAGAAACACCAAACTTATCCCCGCTGCCGGCAGCCCCGGCAGCAAAAGTGCCGAAGAACCGGCCAGCAGCGCTCCGGCAGGCGCCGGAATACCTTCAAAAATACCAGGATCCAGCCGTTCCTGATGACGTAAAAATCGGACAAGCCGGTACACCACTGCCAGAAAATATAAAACCGCGGCAATCAATGCGAGTGTCGTCTCGTCAAACTTAAAATAAATAATAAACCCTACCGCCAGACCGAAACTGGTTCCGTCAGCAATGTCATCAAAGAAGTCCCCATGTATGGTGGAGCCGTATTTTCGAGCCATCCGACCGTCAAACAAATCAAAAAATTGACCTATAAACACAAGAATAAAAGCGAACAGCGGATGCTCCTGTAAAACATAATAAACCGCCGTCAACCCGCAGGCGAAATTCGCCAGCGACAAAGAATTTGCGTACCAGTTGTCCGGCACCACCTTGCAGTAAACCGAAAGAAAAGCAAGAAGAGTAGCAAAAACGGTCAGGTAGTACAGAAAATCAGGAAAGATTGAAACCGTGAAAATATTTTCCACGCCTTCGCCAACAGATAATTTATGGAAAGCGGCTAAAAGCAGCAGAATCGTGATCAACGCCGTCTTGCTTTTGCCGAATACATTGGCGGCCTTTTTCTTAACCAGCAATCTCGAAGCCTGTCCAAAAGAATCAATGATCACCAGTGGAACAATCCAATGCCACGGCAGAACTCCGTACCATGAAAAAAACAGCAGGGCAGGAAAATAAAGCAGTTTATCACTCAGCGGGTCGAGCCAGTTACCGGTCGGAGTTTCCAGCTGACAGCGTCGAGCGATTGTGCCGTCAGTCATATCCGTTATCATCCAGAAGGCGAACCAGCAAATACTCAGCACTTCATAGCCGGCCATCCAGAAACTTATGGATACGATTCCCATCGGCGTACGCACAAGCGATATGCCGTTAGGATGTAAAAACCAGTGTCTCCGCAGCCAGCGACGCCCGGCGGGAAGACGAGTTGCCGTTTCCACCACTACCCGTTCAAGCGCAAAAATCAGAGCGATAACAATTCCGATAACAAAATAATTCATCAGCGAGTCTTTTCCTGTGAATCGTAATCGTCTTTAGCGTGCGGAGCACTGACAGGTTCTATGCGGACCTTTAACACCCGGCGGCGATCAGCATCCAGAACGCTTATCGTGCCGGCAGAAGTCTCCACCCCCTCGCCTTTCTGCGGTATTCTCCCCAGCAAAGCCACCACATAACCGCCGACGGTTTCATATTCCTTTTCTTCCGGCAGCCCCAGACTATATTGCTGATTCAGCTCATAAATGGAGGTTCGTCCCAAAATATCAATCGACCCGTCATCGTTCGGTTCAGGCAGGGAAAGAGCAACTTCCGCTTCATCATATTCATCATGAATCTCGCCGACAATTTCTTCCAGAATATCTTCCATGGTAACCACTCCTTCAGTCCCGCCATACTCATCAATCACAATCGCAAAATGAGTACGGTTCTGCTGCAATTCGGTCAACAGATCACCAACATTCTTAGACTCGGGGATGTAGGTAGGCGCATGCAGCAGTTCAGGTGTCTCCGCCAGAGACCGGGTGGTATCAAGATCTTCCCTGATCAGATCTTTAGCGTAAACCAGGCCGCGAATATGATCCGTCGATTGATGATAAACCGGCACTCGAGAATGACCATATTCCATAATCCGCTCCTTCAGCTCCCCGATAGTGGAGGTTTCGTCCACAGCGTCCATGTCGACGCGCGGGGTCATAATTTCCCGCACCGAAGTTTCGTCCAGATCAAATACGCCGCGGATCATCCGACGCTCATCCGATTCCAGCTCGCGCTGCTCGAGCTCGCTGGATTCATCCTGTTCAATCAAAGAACGGATTTCATCCTCCCTGGTCGCTATTTCCTCATTTTCTTCGCCGTTTTTCCATTTTTCCAAGACAAACCGATGCCATCCGGCCAAAGGTAGGGATACAGGATAAACCATGATGTTCATGGCCCGAATCACCGGCATGGCCGCATTTAAAACCCGCCAGGAAAAAAGCCGCGGCAAATTGTAAGCGACAACCTCCGGAGTTAGAACATACAGCATAAGGCAGACGAACACCGGCAGCCAGCCCTGAACCCCCCGGTATTCAGTATATTCGAGCCACGACAAAGCGCAAAGAACCGCCAGAATGGAAGCAGCGAAATGCAGCAGCCGCAAGGAAATCCGCAATTCCTCGCGCTGCCGCAGCCAGGTTTCAAGGCCATCCGCCAACTTCTTGTTGGTTTCCTCCAGGCGATGCACCGCCCCCGGACTGAGATTGGCCAAAGACAGCCACACGGTTGATAGAAACATACCCGTCATGGCGGCGGCCAGCCCCAAAATCAAATTCCATGGAAAAGTTATTATGTCCTGCAATTTTTGTGTCTGCTGATTGATGCCTGTGTTTCCGGTCGAACCGGCGGTAAAAATAATTATTTATGGTATATTTGAACTCTCGCGAATAAGTTAGATTATCGTACCCGAACATTCCGAATAATCAAGTCAGAAGCAGCGGAAAATCGCGACAAAACAAAGAAAATTCCATGTCTCGCCACACCACCACAAATGCCCTGGGCGGCAATTCTGAAAAAACAGCCGCCTGTTCACCACCATCTCCACCCGCCAAAACCCCGGTTGCGATCAGTCCCTGCCGGGATTACTCTGAGACAGCAGTAGATTCGTCCCTTCGGTCCTTGCTTGAAAATCTCGGCGGCATTGACAAAATAGTCGAGCGGGGTGCTACCGTGCTGCTGAAACCCAACCTGCTCAGCCCCCGTACCCCGGAACAAGCGGTAACTACTCACCCGTCCCTGGTCAAAGCGGCCGCCCGCTTATGCATGGAAGCCGGCGCCGCCAGAATCTGGGTCGGAGACAGCTGCGCCGGCGATCACGACGACCAGGAACTTTGGCGAAAAACCGGCATGTCGGAGGCCTTGGAAAAACTGCCGGCCGAGTTGAAATCCTTCCATCAGCAGGTGACCGTCCGCCGAATCGGAGACCGGCAAGTGCCGGTGCCCGCCTGGCTTGAAGAGGTGGACTCAATCATTTCCCTGCCTAAACTGAAAACCCACAGTTTAACCCTCCTGACCTGCGCCATCAAGAACCTTTATGGCATGGTCTCCGGCCAGGCTAAATCCGCCTATCACGCCACCCATCCCTCGCCTCGACAAATGAGCGCTTTCCTCGCCGAAATTTACCGATCTTTCATTCCTGACCTGACCATTGTCGACGCTGTTATAGCCATGGAAGGCGAAGGCCCCGCTAACGGCCGCCCTAAACATCTCGGACTGCTGCTCGGCGGACTGGATGCGGTGGCCATAGATTCCGTCTGCGCATCCCTCCTCAACCTCGAACCCCAACAAATACCTTTGATCAAGGAAGCTGCTGCTCAAGAAGTCGGAGAAATCCGGACCGAAAACATAGAAATTATCGGCATTGATTCAAAAGATCTTGAACCTCTAAGCTTAGCCCCCTCTCTCGGCCGCCTGTTGATGCGTATTCCAGAACCCGTTTTTCTAATCGTCACCAGACTTATCAAGTGTCAGCCCCGAATTGATCAGTCTCTTTGTGTGCGCTGCGGTATATGCCAAGATATTTGCAGCCGCCAGGCGATAAGCGCCGACAGCAAAGGGTGCCTGCGAGTGAACCCGCGCCGCTGCATAGTCTGCATGTGCTGCGCCGAATCATGCCCTTATCACGCCGTCGGCACCCGCCCGTTTCTAAGCGGCCTGCGCCGACTCTTCACCCGCCTGAAACTGAAAAAGAAAACCCGCTGACCAACATAAGCCAACTTCACCGCCCGCCCGTACTTGCGATCTATGTGTTACCGAGTTATCGCGCGAACCGCCGTCCGGACATACGGGCTGCGAGTTACCGCCCGGACATACGGGCTGCGAGTTACTGCGCGGACGTATTATTACGTCCGGCTTTCCATACGTCCGGCTTTCCATACGTCCGGCTTTCCATACGTCCGGCTTTCCATACGTCCGGCTTTCCATACGTCCGGTTTTTCACGGCTTTTCATAAGGTTCCATTTTTCGTCATCAACCGGCGCGGCAATTATTCAGGCTACAAGCCATCAATGAGCCCATGGCGGATTCTCCGGCAACGCCTCCTCAAACTCATGCAGTAATTCATCCTGAAACTTTCCTCGGAACGTATCGGAGAAGAAGCGCTTAAGACCCTCTTCATACAGCCGGTGCCAAGATTCTTCCTCCCGCCCACAGACAATCGGGAAAAACAGAACCTGGTTTTCGCGCGCTGCTTTCAGATCACCCGGTGCGTCGCCAACCATCAATATCTTATCGGCATCATACTTATCAGCGGCACAATACTTCAAATGCTCCGTTTTAGTGCCATGCTCCTGCCCGCAAATCAGATTGATCTCCTGGTCAATACCATGCTCACGCCACTCCCGTTCCAGCGCCTCCAGCGGTGTTTGAGAAACTACAATCACATCCGCCTTGTCGCGCCCCTCCTCCAGCACCTCGCGAACCCCTGGGAAAGGAGGAATACCGACCACCATCTCGGCCACCCGTTGATTCACCTCTTCCGACCAAGCCAAGGCCTCCCGCAACTGTGAATCTTCTGTCGCATTTACTTTCTCACGCAAGGCCGGATTGCCGAGCCTGCTCTCCTCCCGCAGCCATTGATCCAGAGAAGGACGGTTCAGAGCGTGGATACCGCGGGCTTGACTTTCTGGACGTTCTTCCAGCCAGCGTAAAGATTCCTGTAAAGCCAGGAATCGATTAAGCCCGCGGCTTTTACTGTATAGATTAACGAATTCCCATACCTCACGGGCATATTTGCTTACCGGCTGTAATTTGAAATCTTTAATGAAAGCCGGACAAAAACACTCCTTGTGCTTGATTTCCATACTGTCAAATACACAGCCGTCGCTGTCTAAACCGATGAAGTAATCATGCTCGCGGGATAATTCCCGCATCTGTTGTAAATAATCCATTTATTAAAATCCTTGTTAATCATTACACCTCTAGACTGACCCTCCGCGAAAAGGGGTCGAGACCTGAATTTATGTTGCTGAAAACCTTGTCCCTAATCCGCCTCAGGCGGATCCCGAACTAAAATCCGTTTGTTTTTTATGTTTTTATCAGGAATGGAATATGGTTTGTGATCCGCCTAAGGCGGATTCGGGACAAAGTTGAACTCAAGAACATGCGATATACCTTTCCGCATACCCTCAGGCTAACCTGCCTTCATCAGTGACAAGAGACGCGTCCCAGCCTGAAAGCTTTTTGATTCATTTCCAGGAATTGCGGTTTGACTGAATTCCGGATGGCTTCTTCCTAATTAATATCAGGGATCGAAGTGAAACCGGCCATAGCCATTTGGGGACGTATGTCTGCTAGTGCTTGCAAGGCAATTGTTTATATAGAATTTATTAGATTAAAACGGCTTTGGAATGAAACAGCCCCGAACGGCGATTTGCTCTAAGAAGTCAATGCTGCGCTATGCCATTTTTTCAGCAGGTGTCGGGAAAATTGTGCCGCCACAAGTCGGTAAGTGCTATAAAAAAAG
>PUNB01000245.1 GCA_003552565.1 Lentisphaerota bacterium | reverse complement strand
GGAACCGCCAGACAGATCGTTGTGCTGAACGCCGCGGCGGCGATCGCAGCCGGCGAAAAAGCGGACAGCCTGGAAGAAGGAATCAAGCTCGCCGAAGAATCCATCGACTCAGGCGAGGCGTTGAAAAAACTTGAACTTTTAATCGAAAACTCACAGGCATAACATTATGTCGAACCCTAAAGAAACCCGATCTTCCGAGTCAAAACCCGAAAACATTCTGGGACGGATTATCTCGCACACGGAAATCCAGGTGGCCCAGCGCCAGCGGACAGTCAGCGAAGAAACACTCTCCCGCCGGGCTCAGGCTATGGAAAAAGCCAAAGACTTTCCCGCCGCTGTTCGCCGGGACAAGCCGGCAGGCCAACCGAAAATCATCGCCGAAATTAAAAAGGCATCTCCTTCCAAAGGAGTAATTCGCGAAAACTTCTCTCCTCTTGAACTGGCTCGAGAACTCGGCGATTCCGGCGCGGACGCTTTATCGGTGCTTACTGAAAAAGACTTTTTTCAAGGATCTCCCCGTTATCTGCGTCTGCTCTCCGACAATCTTCACCTGCCCCTTTTATGCAAGGATTTTATCATCAGCCAATACCAGGTGTTTGAAGCGCGGCTCAACGGTGCGGATGCCATCCTGCTGATCGTCGCTGCATTATCACCAGCGAAGCTTTACAGCTTGGCCCGCCTGGCTCGGGATATTGGTTTGGCCGTTTTAGCTGAAGTCCATACCCAGGAAGAACTGGAGGTTGCCCTGCGTTGCGAACCGCCGATGATAGGTGTTAACAGCCGCGATCTGCGCACCTTCGAAACCGACTTGCAGCGCACTGCTGAGATACTGGGCGACATCCCCGACTCTTTTGTCCGCGTCGCCGAGAGCGGCATCAGCCGGCCGGAAGAACTTCGGCAATTATCACAGGCGGGAGCCGACGCATTTCTGATCGGCGAAACCCTGATGCGCTCCCCGACCCCCGGACAACAGCTGCGACAGCTTAAATATGGAACGGGTTCGTAACCTTTAGCGTGGATTAGCCCCTTGAGGCTAGTGTCGTGTCACGCTTCAAACGTCGCATTGGACAAGTGTATTCTGGATGCACAGTGACCGCGAAATTCGAAAGGCGATGCTGTGTCATCGTCGTCGTATTTCGCGGTTGCTGTGCGCCAGAATACACTCGCCCTGCAGGGTGGGACTCTTTTGGCGCAGACAAGCTCCGACCAATCATGCACAGACCGTCATGGTATGCACACGCTTGGTCAAAACTTGTCTGCATCCAAAATAGTCCCATCCAATGTAACGTTTGAAGCGTGACACGACACTAGGTGCGAGACAAGGTTTCGAGGCTGAGTTTCGCACAAGCATGAAGCGCGAGGCATATTGCCAGAAGCCTGTCCAGGGCTTATGGTATATTTTTGAAACCCGACTACTGAGATCAAAATAGAGATAACAGATAAGAGGAAAGACAACCGCGCCATGCGAATAAGACCCTGTATAGACCTGCACAACGGCAAGGTGAAACAGATAGTGGGATCGACGCTCGACAGTCCCGACGAGGAAACTCCGCAAACCAATTTCTCCACCGACAGGTCGGCGGCCGAGTTCGCCGCCTTATACCGCCGGGACAACTTAAGCGGCGGCCACGTAATCATGCTTGGCGAAGGCAATCAAGCGGCCGCCGAAGCGGCTCTCATTGCCTACCCCGGCGGTTTGCAGGTCGGCGGCGGCATTACACCTGAAAACGCCGAATACTGGCTGCGGGCCGGAGCGGAAAAGGTCATTGTGACTTCCTACCTCTTCACAGAGGGCGAATTCAGTTTTGAACGGCTGAAAGAAATGCAAAAGACGGTGGGGACGGAAAGACTGGTGGTTGATTTAAGCTGTCGAAAGGTCAACGATCGGTACTTTGTCGCCGCCCGCCGCTGGCGGGAAACAACAAATTTTGAACTGACGGCCGTCAATCTGGAAATTCTAAATGAATACTGCCGGGAAATCCTTATTCACGGCATTGATGTGGAAGGCAAACGCCAGGGCATAGACCGGGAGCTGGTCGCCCTGTTGGCCGAAATCAGCCCGATGGCCGCCACCTACGCCGGCGGTGTCCGCAATCTGGAGGACTTGGCGGCAATCAGGGACACGGGGAAAAACAAGATTGACGCGACTGTCGGCAGCGCTCTGGATATTTTCGGAGGCGATCTGCCCTACCGAGAGGTGGTGAGGTTCGACCGGCACCACCGGGGACGGGAGGCGAAGAGCGAGGGACGGGAGTAGGCGTAACAAGGCGGGCGTAATAATACGCCCGCGCGGTAACACGGCAACTTTTGCAGCACGCCGGCCACACGGTAACACGGCAGCACCGCCGCCCGCGGTGACACGGAGAGGACGCGGACGCTGCCCCTGTGCCGGAGCGAGTGATGGGCCCCGCGCGGTAACACGGCAACTTTTGCGGCACGCCGGCCGCGCGGTAACGCGGCAGCCTCGTGGGGACGACCAGACAGGTGTTAAAAACAGGTTACAGTTTTTTATGGAAAAAAGGAGTACCATAACAGCCCGCATATTGCGATTCCCCATAATTCTGCTGCTGATTTACCTGAGCGTTCCTCTGCTGCTGACGGTGTTTCAATTCCCAATGGATTTCCGGTCTTCAACCACGTTATTCCCTTTTTTATTCGGCCTGGTTATCGGCGCCGCCATCTTCAGTATGCTTTGCAAGTTCAGTCCTGTCTACATATTCGGGCATGAGTTCACGCACTGGCTGACGGCGAAAATATTCCGTCGCCGCACCGGCCGCTTTCGGATCGGCCTCGCCAGCGGCAGCGTGGAAATTGAACGTCCCAATCTCTGGATCAGCCTAAGTCCATACTTTATCCCGCTTTACACTCTGATCTGGAGCGGTATTTATCTGCTGATACGTCAGTTCAACCCCTTGCCAGCCGGACACTATGAATTCGCGGCCATCGGCGGCATCGGCCTTACCTATGCCTATCATTTGGTGATGACCGCTTTCGCTTTTCATCGTGATCAGCAGGATTTAAGGGCGTACGGCACCATTTTTTCCCTAAGCCTGATTCTATTTATCAACCTGCTGCTGATCTTCGCGGCTTTACTGGCGGTTACCGGAGAATGGGCTGGCGGAAGCCGCCTTTTATGGCATCAATTACAGAGGCATACGCAATTCTTCCTGGAGCTGTTGGCACTCAATGCTTCTTAGACTATGTTATATTAAAATGAGTTTGACAAATTCGTTGTTTCCGTTTTTCAGTTCGTTGTCTTAGCAACAAATAGTCAGGTGCGGAAGAAACACTCCTTTCCACGGATATTTTATAGAGAGAAAATGATGCAGTACGAAACCACAATCGGCCTGGAAGTCCACGTGCAGGCGCGGACCGCCAGCAAAATGTTTTGCGGTTGCGCCAATGAGTTCGCCGGTGAACCCAACACCCGGGTGTGCCCGGTTTGCCTGGGATATCCGGGAGTGATGCCGGTTATCAACCGGGAAGCGGTGAATCAGACAATTATGGCCGGACTGATGTGCAGCTGCCAGATCGCCGACAGCAGTAAGTTTGACCGCAAAAATTATTACTATCCGGACATGCCGAAAAACTACCAGATTTCTCAATATGACCTGCCCATCTGCCGGGACGGCGGCATTGAGATCGGCGGCATCGGTTTTTCCGGCAATCCTCTGCCGGATAAGACCATCGGCCTGACTCGGATTCACCTGGAAGAAGATGTGGCCAAATCGATGCATCAAGGCCGCTGGAGCGTGATCGATTTCAACCGGGCCGGCGTGCCGCTGCTGGAAATAGTGAGTGAACCGGAAATAACCACACCCGATGAAGCCTACGCTTATTTAACCGTTCTTAAGCAGATCATGCAGTATGCCGGGGTAAGCGACTGCGATATGGAAAAAGGCCAGATGCGCTGCGATGTCAATATTTCCCACCGGCCCGCCGGTGAAAAAGAACTGGGCACCAAAATAGAAATAAAAAACCTCAACAGTTTTCGGGCGGTTCATCGCTCTCTGGAATATGAAATAGAGCGACAAGTGGAGATCCTCCGCGAAGGCGGCATTCTGACCCAGGAAACCAGGCGCTGGGATGACGCGAACGGTGTGACCACCCTGATGCGGCGCAAAGAAGAAGCGCACGATTACCGCTATTTCCCGGAGCCGGACTTAATGCCGCTGCTCATAACCGATGAATGGCGCCGGGAAGTAAGCGAGTCGATGCCGGAAGCGCCGAATACCCGCAGAAAAAGGTTCATACAGGAGTACGGGATTACCGAATACGATGCCCAGGTGCTGACTCAGACTAAGCAGCTGGCCGATTACTATGAAGAGGCCTGCGCCGGCGGCGGCAGCCGCAAACTGATCGCCAACTGGGTGATAACCGAACTCATGAGTGAACTTAACCAAAAGGGGCTGGGAATAACGGAAGCGCCAGTTGAGGCGGCAAAACTCGGCGAGCTGGTTAAACTGATCGACGAACAGACGATCAGCGGCAAAATCGCCAAAACCGTTTTCGCTGAAATGATGTCAAGCGGTGCCTCCCCCGCCAAGATTGTCGAGGAAAAAGGATTGAAACAGGTTTCCAACGCTGACGAACTTTCGGTGATTATTGAAGAGGTTATCCGAGAGAACCCCGATCCGGCGGAACAATACCGCGGCGGCGCTGAGAAAGCACTGCAGTTTCTTGTCGGCCAGGTGATGAAAAAAACCCGCGGCAAAGCCAACCCGCAAATGGCTGTCAAAATGCTGAAAGAAAGCCTGAAGTGACCCCGGCCATAAAACGAGCGTCCAATACTCCGAGGGAGAGGCTTGATTATGGGCAATTTAACTTTGGGACCGCCCGCGTCCCCGCGGGCATGAAGGTGTGCTCGCAGGGGAACGGGCTCTGTTTTGGCTCGCGGGGACCTGACCACTCTTCGTGTGGCTCAGGCAAGCTGCTCGCCCTCCATTATATGGCCGCGAGGACCTGACACACTTTCAAAAGTTCAATACGGCAGCGATATGGAATCAGATTTACGGCCAAGTGGTCAGGCAGGCTGCGGCCGCTCCATTCTTTGTGAATTTTTGTGTCCGTCCACTTGCCAGCTGAATGGCTGGATAAATTTTTTGTGGCTATGAAGCACGCAGTTTCGCATAATCACCGCCGTTTTGTGGATGGCGGTATAACAAAAACAAACAAATAAGGAACTGTAAAGAATGCGTAAACTTTCATTGTGCCGCGGTAAAGATGGTGTCACTCATCACCTTTTCGAAGGACAGCTTGATGCAAGCGGGGAGTGTCAGAAAACCGATTCCCACTCTATATGCAACAAGGAGGACCGAGACAATAACGTATGTTTGAAGGAATGTTTGTCAGAGCCCGACATGAGAATTCGGGCAGCCGAACTGGCAAATGCGAATGAACAAATTTGCGGCATCTGTGTCTCTTCAATGTATAAAAATAATTGATTTTGCCATTTGCATATTGTTGAAAAGCAATTATAGTAAAGTTCTTTCGCTTCAGTACGACCCCATCGTCTAGAGGCCTAGGACTCCGGGTTTTCATCCCGGCAACAGGGGTTCGAGTCCCCTTGGGGTCGCCATTTTTCATTTTGATGTCTCCTTAATTGTGCCGCTTCCTTCGGGAAGCGGCTTTTTTTGGGACAAGCCAACTTCATCTCCGCTGCCCCCCCTCCTTCCCCTCAAAAACGCATTCGATTTGCTATTCCAAAAAAGCGTGTTACTTTATTTTACCATTGCCTGACGATATTTTGAACTCAAGAGTCGCAAGTATCAATCAGAAAAACAATAAAGTCAGGCCAGATTTTGCAAAAAAACAGAGGATATTGACTATGTCTGTAAAAAAGCTTTTAGAAGAGAATGAACGCACTGTCAGTTTCGAATTTTTTCCGCCCAAAACCGAGAACGGCTGGGAGGAACTTTTTCACAACATCTCCAGTCTGGTACCACTGCATCCATCATACGTATCGGTAACTTACGGTGCCGGCGGAAGCACCCGATCCCATACCCATGAACTGGTCACGAGGCTGCAGGAGGAAACCGACTTAACCGTAGTCGCGCACCTGACCTGTGTGGGGTCCACCCGGGATGAGATCAAGCAGATTCTGGAAAAGTACGCTGCTTCGGGCGTGGATAACATTTTAGCTTTGCGCGGGGATCCACCCGAAGGCATGAATGAAGAAGATGCAGTTCCTGAAGGCGGTTTTGACCATGCCGCCGATCTAGTGGCGTTCATCAAGGAAAACTTTCCGCAAATGGACGTGGGAGTTGCCGGTTTCCCCGAAGGCCACCCCGCCACCCCCAATCGACTGCGGGAAATCGAATACATGAAAGCCAAAGCCGATGCCGGCGCCGATTATATAGTCAGCCAGCTATTCTTCGACAACCGGGATTTCTACGACTACTGCAAACGTTGCGAACTGGCCGGAATTGATCTGCCGATCATAGCCGGAATCATGCCGGTAACCTCGATTAACAACCTGGAGAAAATGGCCGACATGGCTGCCGGCGCCCGTTTCCCCGCTCCCCTGCTCAACAGCCTGCAGAGAGCTGAAGGCAAAGACTACGTGCGCAAAGCCGGCATACACTGGGCCACCGAACAGATTCGCGATCTGCTGCATGAAGGAGTCGCCGGCATTCATCTTTATACCTTGAATCATTCTTACGCCTCCCGGCAGATTTGTGAATCATTGGGTCTGCGCAGTTATCAAAGTGTCTGCTGCAGTTGAGGCGCAAGCTTGTGTGAGACTTCATGGTTTCAGGTTTCAGCGTTCAGGTGTCAGGGAAACCCCAAACCTGACACCAGAAACCATTCAACAAGTATCTCCCTCGGGGTATCAGGCGACTTGCGCCGAGGGACGGGCTTGTATGAAACACGGTCCGTCGTTCATCGTGCTTCGTTCATCGTTATTGGCGGTTGACGATAACGGCGACGAGAACGGATCACGAGTCTCATAATCGTTTACCGTTATCGTCGCCGATCTCGTTCACCGGTGTTTCTCCCTCGGGGTATCAGGCGCGCCTCGCTGGGGGGGGTGCTTGTATGAAACACAATTCTGAATGTTGAATATTGAATGATGAATTTTGATGTGGAACTGTCTGGTCTGTCCGAAACTCAACATTCAGAATTCAAAATTCATTATTAGTGTTCCCTGTTT
>PUNB01000167.1 GCA_003552565.1 Lentisphaerota bacterium | reverse complement strand
TCCCGCTTGTTTCGGCGATCTTCCGGTTTCCCGAGGAAAACCGTTAGCTTACGGCTAGCGATTTTCCTCGGGAAATCGAAATCTCATCCGAAACAAGCGGGAGCATGGGTGCGATACCTTTTCGCACGGGGTCTCAAAACTGCAGAGTCGGGCAGAGTAATTGTAATGAACAGATAAACGGAATTTTTTCAGAACACAATCATCCATCACGCAACTCAATCGATCTGTCGCGAGCGGCGAGGACGGTTTTTTTTATCAGTTTTCGTAAATTTCCTTTGTGCAGCACTTTCAATCCTGCTTCGGTGGTTCCTCCAGGTGAAGTGACTGCATCCCTCAGTTCTTCAGGAGAACCGATCTTTTCCTGTACCATGGCGGCGGCTCCGGCCACTGTTTGGGCTGTCAGACGGGTCGCTGTTTCGGGCGGCAGGCCAGCCGCTTCGCCGGCCTCAATCAGCCCCTGCATGATTTCGAAAATATAAGCCGGCCCGCTGCCGCTGAGGGCGGTTGCCGCGTCCAGATGCTTTTCCTCCAGCCGCTCGACCATGCCGATCGCGCCAAGCACCGATTCAACCAAGCCGGTGTCTTCTTCAGTGACTTCATTTCCACAGGCGTAAACGGACATACCGCGACCGACAGTTGAAGGAGTGTTCGGCATGACTCGAACAATCCGCTGATGTCCGAACCAGCGACTCAGCTTTGTCAGCGGCAGGCCGGCGGCGATAGAGATAACCAATTTATCCTGAAAATGGTCGCGGGCGGCCTGCGATGCTTCGCGGGCCTGCTGCGGCTTGACTCCAAGCACAATTGCCTGGGAGTGCTGAGCCAGTTGCGATAAATGTTCGAAAGCCGGGATTCCCGTTGTCGCCTCAAATTGTTCACGGGCTTCGGCGGATATGTCCATGCCCGCCATTTGTTCAGGTCCCCAGTCTTTTTTGTCGATTAATCCCCGGGCTATGGCTGTGGCCATTTTGCCGGTGCCGAGAAAACCGATTTTCATTGTCGTTCTCCGTGTTTTTGATTATTGGTTCAGTTTGGTTGTCTTATGTGGAACTTAGTGGTTTCAGTGTTCAGGTGTCAGGGCAAATGTGAAACACGGTCTACTAAGCGGTTGACGATAACGGCGACGAGAACGGATGACGAGTCTCATAATCGTTTACCTTTCTCGCATGTCTAGCCGTAGCTGACGAAGGCTGATCGCCGATCTCGTTCACCGCTGTTTCTATTCCGGGGTATCAGGCGCTTTGCGCCGGCGGTCGGGCTTGTATGAAACACCAGGTTTAATAGCCACAAAAAACACAAAATGCGAGATTATACAATGAAACGTCTGACCAGCCTTCAAAATCCCCAGATCAAGCATGCTTCTCGATTGCGGTTGCCAAGAGAACGGCGGCAACAGAAACTTTTTTTGGTTGAAGGCTGGCGGGAAATAAATTCGGCCCGGCGTGGAGGTTTCGCGATAGAGACCCTGTTTGTTTGTCCGCCTTTACTCGGACAAACTTATGATCCGGCCGCTATTGATGATTTCCAATCAGCGGGCATTGAGGTTTTTGAGGTTTCTCCCGAGCTGTTGAGCAAAATTACTTACCGCCAGAATCCGCAGGGAGCGGTGGCGGTGGCGATACAGAAGCACTTCAAGTTAGATGATCTGCCGATCAATGAATTGCCTTTGTTGCTGATTGCCGAAGGTATTGAAAAACCTGGCAATCTCGGCAGTCTGCTGCGGATTGCCGATGGTGCCGGAGCGGATGGAGTGATTCTGTGTAATGGCGTAACCGACATTTATAACCCGAACACTGTCAGAGCCAGCACGGGCGTTCTCTTCACCATGCCGCTGGTGGAGGCAAGCACTTCAGAAACCATTGATTGGCTCCAAAAGCGGGAAATACAATTAATCGCCGCCGCCCCGGCGGCGGGAACTGATTACACTCAAGTAGACATGCGCGGGCCGACCGCGATGGCGGTGGGTTCGGAAGATAAAGGTTTAAGCAATGAATGTTTGCGGGCGGCCGAGAAAACGGCACGCATTCCTATGCTCGGCAGCGCTGATTCCTTGAACGTGGCTGTGAGCGCCGCTTTACTGCTTTTTGAAGCCGCGCGGCAGAGACGAAGTTAATTGTTGAGTCGTAATGCTAGTCGCAAATCGCCGGTCATAATTCGTAATCTATAATGCGTAATTCTTAATTTGTAATCCGAGGATCCAAGCGCCGTGTTTCATATAATAATGAATATTGAATCTTGAATTCTGAATGTTGAGTTTCGGATTAGGCAGTTCCACCTCAAAATGATGTTTAATGCAAGCCCGGCCGCCGAGCGCCTTGCTCGCCCGGAATACCCCCGAGTGGTGAGACTTGTTGAATGGTTTCTGGTGTCAGGTTTCGGGTTTCCCTGACACCTGAACACTGAAACCACGAAGTCTCACATAAGCCCGACCTTCAGCACGATGCGCCTGATATCCCGGGGAAGAAATAGTCAATACTAATTTTAATATGGCGAAGTATTCCTTTAATCGCTTTAATCAACTTTCCAACTTTTTTTGTATTAAAACGTATAGTGCTATTAGATATTACAGAAACATCATATATATTTGCTTTGTATAAACGACTACTATAATGTGGGTTTCTGTATGTTTTCTAAATCTCGCACATTGTCGGAAAAAATTATGAGTGGTTTTAGTAATACAAATCGAGTTTCGCTAATTGCGTTATTGCTGGTTTCAGCTTTGATATTGCTTCTCGGTGTTTGGTTCCGAGGATACCTTAAGGATAAAGTTGCGCACAAACACTACAAGGAAGGTGTCGAAGAGCTGGAGAACGAGAATTACAGGATGGCTGTATTGTCCTTGAAAGAGTCTTTAGACATTAAACCTGAGCTTGTAAACGCCTGGTATAAGAAAGGCTTAGCCTATGGTCACTTGGAACGTTACACGGAGGCGATTCGCTCATATAGGCAAGTTCTTGCTTTAGATCATAGAGTTCCAAATGTTTGGTTTAACAAGGGAGTGGCTCACGCGGAGTTACAAAGTTATGAAGAAGCAATTGAAGCATACAAACACGTTATTGAACTTGAACCTGAGCATTTTGACGCCTGGTTCAGTAAATTGGCGGCTCTGAGTGAAGCTGGGGACTATGAAAAGGCTCTTGAAGTCTGCGGACACGTAATGCAGCTGGAAGCTGAAAATTCTGAAGTATGGCATATAAAGGGTTGGATATTATTGAATAAAGGACGCCATCAGGAGGCGGAATATGCTTTTGAAAAAGCAGAAAAATTTGGCAATCATCAGATCACTAATGACTAATCAGCGCATAAGCAGATTATCACGTTCAGCCTATCGCACATTTAATTCGCCATTTCTATAAGTGACATCCCGTGTGAAAATTTTTCCTTGCTCAGCACCGTAATTGATTGTGTCGGTGATAAACTCACGATATCTTTTTATTACGCTTTCATCAGTTACCGCTTCCGTCCCGGTCCCCCGGCAGCGCGGGCACCGTTTAATCATTGTCCCCGTCCCGCCGCAATCTTGGCATTCTCCCGTGCCGCCGCAATTTATGCAACGATAAGAATCCTCGCCAACTATGGCTCCACCGTCAATAGGGATTCTGCCGCTTTCACATCTGGATACTCGGCATTCTCCGGAGCCTCCGCAAGTATCGCATTCTCCCTCGGCGGTTGCACTGCCCTGGCATTGAGTGCAGGTTTCACCCAGATAACTTCGGGTTAAAACATTTTGGTGGGAACCATTTGGATAAGCCCTATCAAGAAATGATTCTATTCGTCGATATTCAGGTTTACGTTCCTGCAGTCGGCAGCCGATGGCGGCGGTGACGGCGCAGTATTCCTTAAGTTCCTCGTCTTCTATATTATTAATATGATTAATTAAAGAACTCAAACTTTCCTCATGATGCGGATTGTGCCAGGCGCTGTTCAAAGTCGTGTATAAGGCGATTCCTTCTTCCGATATGAATTTGGATTCCGGGGGTGTGCTTGGCTCCGCTTCAGTAAGGGATGTCAGACTCCATTCTTCATTGATGGTGACAAAGATCAGCAATCCCGCAACAAGGATAATAATGATGGCGATTATTCTTTTCATGATAAAATCGAAATCCTTAGGACAAAAATTATAAAAAACTCTCGATTACATGAATTATTAGATGGTGACGAATCTATAAATAACATAGTTGATTTAATGGGGTTTTCAATCACGGATAGCAGAAAAATGTAAACCGTTAGTGTAAGGCGTTGAAAGGTGTAAATTTGGGGCGGTTGCTTATTTTGAAAAACAATCTACATTTAGTGCTCGAAGTGGTTTTTCCTCGAAGGATGGCCTTACATATTCTGCAAATTCACAAAATTCACGAGGTATTTTATGTTGCAAAGAAATATAATTTTTCTTCTAGTATCGATCATGTTCTGGATTCCGGCCACATTCATCCGAGCAATGGATCAGGTGACTTTTACTTCTGGTCAGACTGTCTCCTGCCGGGTATTGGAATATCGTGCCGGCAACCTCCGGGTGATTGATGAGGATGGGGTCGAAAGAACCACCTCCATAGACAGGGTGGAAACAATAGTTTTTGATCAGCCCTCAGAAGTAGAGAGAGATTCCTCACCACGGACTCCTGAACCAACAAGGGATGAGCACGGGGATAAGGTGTATTCGGTGTCGGAAGTTCTTGCCGGTGTCGAGGAATTGAAAGGTCAGTCGGTGACAATCGAGGGAAACGTGGAGGAAACGGACTCGGCTTTCGGGGTCGCCAGCGGCGATAATTTTGTTATTGTTTTACGAGGAGGGTTAAGGGTGCAAATTGAGACTGATTATTTCCGTAAACGTTATTTCGATTTAAAGAATTTAAGACAGAATCCGCACCCTGATTGGCACACCAGGCCATTTTTTGATATGCGAATTTCTCAAGGCGGTAGATCAATTATCTTGGTGGAAAAAAGACAGGAGCACGGCCGTTACAGCGCCGGACGTTGGCGTTATCGGGAAAGTATCGTTGACACCAGAAGTATTATGGATTCGGGGGAAAGTATTCGGATTGAAGGTACCGTTCGGAAGCGGGGACGACGTGTTTATATTGATGACACCCGTTTGCTGAAGCTGGATTGAGGGCAGCGGAAGTAAGGTTTTTCATAACCTTCAGCTTCCCGGGGTTCCCACCGGCATGATATAGAGCGGTTCATTCTCTGTGCCGCCGAGCACATTTTGAACATCGCCTAAATTGAAGGCTCCAATAATCACCGTCCCCAATCCCAGTGATTCAGCCTGCAAGTGGACATTCTGGCCGGCGCCGCCGACATCCATAGGAACATATCTGTCTTCTCCACGGCTGCCGTAGCGACGCGCGGTGCTGCCTACATCAGCGGTTAAGACCAGGCTGGCCGGAGCTTCCGCCACCATATTCTGGCCCATGGCAGCGCGGGTTAATTCCTGTCGCTGATCCCCGGCAATGATTTTTTCCAGTGCATGTTCCCGCCAATTGTAACGATATATCCCCGGTTCCAGATTCTCAACCTGGCCGGCCGCCAGATAAACTTCTAATGGATAAATGCCGCCGGCCGATGGATAAGCCCGAGTGGCTCCAGTTACTCCGTCAACCGTTTTTCCGGCGGCGCTCCACAATAACTGTCCCGCTTCTTCCAAGGTTAAGGGGTCAGAGGAAAAAGAGCGCACTGAAGTGCGGGAAAATATGGCTTCCTCAACGGAAAGTTCGCTATCGTGACGCGGTTCGGGGAGGCTGACGGTTGTCCCTGGCGAATTGGCAATTTCTTCGCGGGCGGACGAGGAATTGCCGAGCAGGAAAAATGCGGAGACTATGATGAATGCTGCCGCTATGCCTGCAACGGGATAGATGATCTGCTTTTTCATGATTTTAACTCCTTGATAGTGCTCATTCTTTTTATATTTACATACACTGTCATCCCATAATTCGAAGAAATGGGATGATTTTCGCTTTTTTTGTGTTCAGGAATCCGGATTTTTCGGTACCCCTAGCCTGGGCCCGTCCGGAAAGGGGTTGAGGCCTAATTTTGTGCTCACCTTGTCTCGTCCGCCTCAGGCGGAGCAAAAAAATGAGGAATCGAAAGAAAATCAGACAAGGTGCGAGATCCGCCTGAGGTGGACAAGACCAGGTTTTATTATTTGTGCGCATAGAAACCGATAATACCTTTTCGCATAACCAAAGGCTAAGTCTGCGCCATGTTGATGTACAGGAGCGCCAGTAAAATGCTTAAAATCAAGAATATCACTCCAGCGGCGCGCATTAAGTTCACAGGACATCGCTGCACAGCCTTCTTGATGTGTCTCGGGAAAATAATATACACCAGTGACTCAAGAAAAATTAGCGCACATACTGTTAAAACTATATAATCCGCGTTTAAGGCGATAAAAGAGAAAATGTCGCCGAAAAAAGTGTTCATTTTATGTGTTTACCCTGTCGACTGTGTTAATAGTCGGAACGTGTCAAAAAAAACGGATTTGGTTCGCTTCGTCAAAATATGTTTTTCATCAGTGCTATAATGACTTTATTATTACAGGATATGTGACATATTATGCATCGTCTTGTTCCATTTTTGAGAATATGAAACGGGTGGACTTGCATGAAACCTAGTCTTTTAATAGCCGCAAAAAACACAAAAAAAATGGAGCGGCCGCGTCCTCGCGGCCATTAAGGTGTGCTCGCAGGGGAACAGGCACTGTTTTGGCTCGCGGGGACCTGACCACTATTCGTGTGGCTCAGGCTGGCTGCTCGCCCTCCATTATATGGCCGCGAGGACGCGGCCGCTCTCGATGTGCTGCCCGAGGCTAAGTCTTACCCTCGGGGTATCCGGCGCACCGCCCCGGCGGTCGGGCTTATGTGAGACTTGACATTTTTATGGATTAGGGCGAAAGATTAAGAGGAAAGATTAGGAAAATACGGGTGCGCCGCTTAATCTTTTGCCCTGATCTTTCGCCTTAATCGGCCATGTGACACCCTCTAAGTCTCTCCCTCGGGGTAGCAGGCGCTTCGTGCCGGCGATCGGGCTTATGTGAGACTCGCGGTTTCAGGTTTCAGTGTTCAGGTTGTCAAGTCCTGACTAAAAGTTGACACCCTATGAATAGCGATTAATATGATTTTCACGGTTACTTATATTATCTCCATCGTCACGGCTTCCTTCTCTAGACGCACCTTCACCGCTTCCCCC
>PUNB01000069.1 GCA_003552565.1 Lentisphaerota bacterium | reverse complement strand
TTTTTGGACGATTTCCCCACTGATGAGCGGATTCCCGCCATTCTCTTTCTTTTCGGCGAGAAGCCTTATTCCCGAGCGCGGGAACTGCAGAAGGAAGAGGCGGAAGAAGATAAAATTCACGAAAATTTTCGAGCCGCCATCGCGGAGTGGAAGACTCTGCTTGGGCGATTCCCGAAAAGCGACGAGGCCTCGCTGGCTCAATACCGGAAGGGCCGCATCCAGGAAGAGGAGTTCGGTGAGTTCGAAGCGGCTCTGCAAACTTATCGCGATTTGACCTGGGGGCCGTTTGAGGATGCCGCGCGTAAGCGTATCGAAAAGATGACAGAAACATCACTCCAATTGAAATCCGAACGCGCCTTTCGCACTGATGAGACTCCTTACGCCAGGGTCGAAACCAGGAACATTGAGTCACTTAACGTGCGCGTGTATCAGGTAGATATGGAATCATACTTCCGAAACCAGCACAATATGGAGGGAATCGAGGATCTGGATGTGTCGCTGATTGAGCCGGAAGAGACCTGGACCCATGAAATTGAAGCATACGAAGAATATATGCCTTTCACCTCGGAAATTGAGATACCTTTTGAAGCCGACGAAGCGGGCGCGCGGGTGGTGCATGTCAGTGATGATGAGGAATGGCAGGCCGCGACTCTGGTGCTCCGTTCCGACCTGGAGCTGATCGTTAAATCCAGTCTGCGCGAAGCGCTGGTTTTCGCCCAGGACATGCGGGAGGGGACTGTCGCCCCGGAGGTCGAGATACTGTTCAGCGACGGCGATTCGATCTTCGAAACCGGTCGAACCGGCGAGGACGGTGTCTTTCTCTCGGACTCCGAAGACCTGGAAGATGTTTCCGAGTTGCGGGTATTGGCAATGCTTGACGGCCATGTGGCCGGTCACAACCTCGACCTTTCCGATCTGGATATATCGTCCGGACTGCGGCCCCGGGGCTATATTTACACTGATCGTCCGGTGTACCGGCCCGGAGAAAACGTGGCAGCGCGCGGAATATTGCGGGATGTTAGCGATGGCGAATACATCGTGCCGGACACCTCTTTTTCTGTACAAGTGCTTGACGCGGACGGACGACTGGTGCGGGAAGAAGAGATGGAGCTGTCAGAATTCGGCACGTTCGAGACGGAATTTACTCTGGCCGAAACCGCGGCTCTGGGCGAGTACAGTATTTATGTGCAAAGCACCAGCGAAGAGACTGAAAAACTCTCTTTCTCCGGTGAATTCAAGGTTCAGCATGTGCAGCCGGAAAAGGCCCGCGTCCAATTCGATTTTCCTCAACGCGTCTATTTCCGAGGTGAAACCGTCGAAGCTGAAATTTCAGCTGAATATTATTGGGGGGAGCCAATTACTAATTCTCCCGTCAGGTACACCCTGCCGGATGGCCGGGAGTGGACTGAACGCACCGACGAGGACGGCCGGCTCGATATTTCGTTCGACACCACTCACATGACACCGGGTGAGACTTTATTGTTCAAGGCCACACTCAAAGATGAAAACGTAACCACTGAAGAGGGTGTCGCCCTCGCACATCTGGGGTTCACCGCCGCGGTGGAGACATCGCGTGATACGGTTCTGGCCAGTGAGCCGTTTGAGGTGTCCGTGACAACAACCGGAGCCGACGAGGAGCCGGTGAGCCGGCCGGTAACTTTGTCCGTGATCCGTCGAGTCGAAGAGGAACAGGCGTTTTCACTTGATATGATCCCGGATGTCAATTCACTCAGGAGAGAAGAATCGGAAGTGACGGTGGCGGAATATGACTTGGAAACCGACTCGGAAACAGGCATCGCCAGACAGCGGCTGGAACTGGAAACCGGCGGTGAATATATCCTGCGGGTCGCCGGCGAAGACCGTTTTGACCAGCCGATTACAGCCGAAGGGAAAGTGTTTATTTCGGACGAGGAAGACGAAACGCGGCTGCGTCTTTTCGCGGAAAGCGAAACATTGGACGTGGGCGATGAAACGACCGTGCGACTGCACTCGCGGGCGCCCGGCGGACTGGCTTTGGTGACGGAGGAAGGGGAAAACCTGCTGGATTACGATATTGTGCCGGTTAAAGAAGGGTTCAATGATCTTCAGCTTGCGGTCGGGCACGAACATTTTCCGAACATGAGTCTGAGCGTCGCCTTGATAGACGGAAGCGAGCTGCGCACCGCCTCACTGCCGTTTGCTGTGCGACGCCAATTGAATGTCGAAATAATCCCTTCTCAGGAAATCTATGAGCCGGGCGAAATCGCGCCGGTCGAACTGCGGGTGACCGATCAGCAGGGGCGGCCGGTGGAAGCGGAACTCAGTCTCGCTCTGGTCGAGGAAGCGCTGTTTTCCCTGTATCCGGATAAAACCCCGCCGATCCGGGATTTCTTTGAAAGGGACGCCCGCCGGCACGCGGAATTCGAGACCGGCAGCACCTGCGGTTTCGACTACGCCGGCGTAACTATGCAGGTGGACGATGCGGTGGTGGCGGAACGTGGCCGGCTGGAACGCGAGGGGCGGGAAGCCGAGCTGCGGCGTGAAGCAAGGCAAGAACTGGCTGGTGCGATGGCCGTACCAGCGCCGGCAATGGAAAGGCCAGACCCAGAACTCGAGAGAAGGAGAGAGGAAGAGTTGCGAGAACATGCGGCAGTGTATGATCGTGCAGCAATGGAAAGAGCCCGTCGGGCGGCACGACCGGTGGAGACGGCGCCCGAACCTCAGCCCGAACCGCGGGAGGAACTGCCCGATGCCGGTTTCTGGATTCCCAATGTTGTGACGGATGCAGACGGCCGGGCGGTTGTCGAAATTCCAATGCCGGAAAAGACCGCTGAGTGGCGGCTGACCGGGCGCGGAGTGACGCCAGAAACCTTGGTCGGCGAGACTGTCGAAAAGACAATCACGCGCCAGGATTTCTTCGTCAGCCTCAGAACTCCTCCGTTCATCCGCGAAGGCGACACGCTGCGTGTGGCCGCCCGGATTCATAATATGACGGATGTCGCCGGGGACGTCGAACTAAAGCTTGATGTGACAACCGGCAAGGACGGAGAACAGTCAGTAGCGCAACGTACTGACCGTGTCGAAGTTGAAGCGGAAGAAGGCGGAGAGACCGTCTTCCGCAGTGTCGAAGCGCCGCAGGAGACGGAACTTTATTTGACCGTGTCGGCGGATCTGGAAGGAGAACATCAGGACGCGTTGCGCGTCCAGGTGCCGATCGTGCCGTGGGGAATGGAACAGGCCGATCATGAGGGCGGAGTCACGGATACTGACGCCGTCGCGCTGCTGGAACTCCCCGCGGACATAACATTTGAGCGACAATGGATGACCGTGAGCGTGGGGCCGGACGTGGAGCATTCCATAATAGACATGGCATTGGGAGGAGGTGCGCCCCCGCTGCCCGGTCCGGTGTTTGGCGGTTCCGCCGCGAGCCAGTTGCTGGGCGTGCTGCATACTCTTGAATATGCTCGGGAATCGGCGGAGCCGACGCTTGACACCCGGACACTGGCGGGTCGCGTTCGTTCGTTGATCGGCAGCCTGGTCTCTTCGCAGCAGGATGACGGCGGCTGGACCTGGCATCCGGGCTCGGCGCGCAATTCGGAATGGGCTGTCAGCAGTCAGGCTTACTGGGCGCTGGGCATGGCTCAGGATGCCGGCTTTGTCGTCGATGATGACACTCTCGATAACGCTGCGGATTATTTACAGGGGCAATTCCGCCGGTTCGGTGCCACCGATCACGAGGCCAAGGCGGTGGTGCTGCACGCGTTGGCGGTCAATAACAAGGCCGATTTCGCGCATCTGAATCGGATTTACAGGGAACGTTCGGAGCTGGGCAACACCGCTCTGGCATACACCGCCATGGCCTTTGCCCGGCTTGACCGCTCCGAGTTCGCGGGGGAACTGCTTGAACAACTGCTGGCGAACCATCCCGGCGATGACTTACTTTGGCCGCACGAAGCGGAACACGCGCGTCTGCGAAACAATGTCCAGACGACGGCACTGACGCTGTTGACCCTGGCGCTGGTGGATCCCGAGCATGCTGAAGGACATCGCGTCGCGGAGCGACTGCTGCGGGAATGGGGCTGCGGCGGCCGCGGTGTCGGGCCGGCCCGCGGCGTGGTCCTGGCTGCTTTGGCCGAGTGGTTCGGCCAGGCCCGCATGGAGCGAGCCGATTTGGAAATCGCGGTAATGGTGAACGACAATAAGTTGACCACTATCCGTTCCCAGGACGGTTTCAAACGGGTTTCATTGCCGGTGCCGGAGGAATACCTGGTGGAGGGACGCAATCGCGTCGAATTCCTGAAGCAGGGCAGGGGCGATTATACCTATTCCGCATCGTTGTACGGATTTTCTCCCGAGTTCAAGGATCCGCAATCCTGGAGACATCCCAGCTTTCGTTATCGCAGGAACTATCACGAAGGGCTGCGCTATGACGGGCGCCCGCTGGGAATAAGGAGTACCAGCCGAATCAGTCAACTGGAAAGCGGCCGCCGCACGAGGGTGGATCTGCGTTTCTGGAGTTCCAGATTCGATGGTTACCTGATGATAGAGGAACCGCTGCCCGCCGGCGCTTCCGTGGTGGAAGACTCGGTGGAAGGATCTTTCGATCACTATGAACAGCGTCAAGACCGTTTGGTTTTTTATTATCGACCTAACAGTACCACCGGCACTTATATTCGCTACGAGCTGGCGGGATTAGTTCCTGGTGAATACCGGGTGGAGCCGACGCTGCTGCGCGACGCCTTGCGCCCGGGCCGGATGCGCATAGGCGAGAAAACCGAACTGACAGTGCTCGCTCCCGGCGAAGTATCCGATGAGCAGTACCAGAAAAACAGGAGTGAACTTTTCGCCCTGGGCAAGGCTTATTTTGAAGACAAACTGTATGAAGAGGCGCTCTCTCACCTTTCCGAGTTGCATAAACGCGATCACGAGCATAGGGAACGCGATGTGGTTCGCATGCTGCTGTGGATTTATACCGAGGATGAATTTTATGAACCGCGGAAAGTGGTGGAAATGTTTGAAATCCTTCGGGGCAGACATCCGGAATTGGAAATCCCGTTCGACCGTATCCTGAAAGTCGGACGCGCCTATCGCGATATCGAGGAATATGAACGGGCCTGGCTCATTTACCGTTCCGCGATTGGAGCCGGATTCGTCTCGGACTCGAATATTAGTGCCGTTTTAGAGGACGAAGAACGTTTCCTTGCTTCAATAGATTATCAAAAAGAACTGTGGCGGGAATATCCCGACAGCGCTGATGTGGTGTCAGCTTACTTCACTTTGACCCAGGCGCTGTATGGCAAGGCGCCCGAAGCCCATGAACTGCCGGAAGAACATGGTGAACAACCTGAGAAGATCGGCATGATTACGAGAGCTTCACAAATGCTCCTGGAGTTCTTGGCGCTCTATCCGGAAAGCCCCTTGGTTGACGACGCGGCTTTCAGTCTCGCCAACGCTTTTCTGGACCTCCGCGATTACGACACTGTGGTTAAACTGGGGGAACGGTTCGCCGAGCAATATGAAGAAAGCCCGCTGGCCGGCAGTTTCCGCTACATTGCCGCCCTCGGCTGGTTCTGGAAAGGCGAGCATGAACAGGCTCTGGATGTCGCAGCGGAGGTGGCTGAAAGCGACTCGCCCGACCGGAACTTCGCGCGATACATTGTCGGCCAGATTCACCATGCCCTGGGGCAGCCCCGCCAGGCTGTCGAATGGTACCGACTCGTTGAAGAAGAGTACGCCGATGCCGCGGAAGCTATCGCCTATTTCGAAAGCCGGACCGTAGAGCTGGATGAAGTGCAGGTGTTCCGTCCCGGTGAGAATGTGAACCTGACGTTGTCGCATCGGAATATTGACGAGGTCGCCCTCCAGGTATATAAAGTCGATCTGATGCGGCTGTTCCTGCGGGAAAAAGATTTGGATCAGATAAGAGACATCCATTTGGCCGGCATCTCGCCGCTGCTCGAAAAGAATCTTTCTCTGACGGAAGAACCGGATTATCGCGATCTAGAGAGAGAAATTGAACTGGATATTGAAGAGGAAGGCGCCTACCTGGTCATCTGCCGCGGTGACGAACAGTTCACCAGCGGCCTGGCGCTTATCACCCCTCTGGACATAGAGGTCCACGACCAGCCGGAAACCGGTCGGCTGCGTGCCCATGTGCTGGACACGGTTAGCGGCGCATACCGGCCGCGGGTCCATGTCAAGGCTATCGGCGGCGAAGACGAAGAATTTAAGGAAGGTGACACCGATTTGCGCGGCATATTTGTCGCCGACAACCTGCGCGGCAAGGCCACAGTGGTTGCTCGGGAAGGCGAGTCGCGGTACGCCTTCCATCGGGGCGATGTCTGGTACGGCGCCCCGCCGGAGGAGCGTCGCCCACGGCCCCGGCCCGCTCCCGAGCCGGCGGAACCAGACTACCAGCAAAATATTCGCACTCGAAATATCCACATGCAGCGGCAGCAGCTCGAATCCTTCGATCGCAGCCGCCGCACCAAACAGCGCGGCGTGGAAGTTCAGCAGGCTTTTTGACGGATAAGGCGCGGAAAAGGCGGGAGCCTGTGTTTTTGTGACCTTTTTCCGCAGCCTGGAGGAATCGACTCCGATAATCCCCCGGCGGCGTACAGGCAATTTCAACTTGCAATATTGATTCTGCATAGTTTCGCGCTATGGTAAGTTTGATGGGGGGAAGTTCCAAACTCAAAACAACTGAGCATTGTGGAATTGGAATGGAGATGAAAAGGAAATACATACCGCGAGGACTGGAGAAAGAATTGACAGCGGCCGCGCGGGAGTTCCCCGTGGTACTGGTGACCGGCCCGCGACAGGCTGGCAAATCGACCATGCTCCGGCAGCTTTTCGCCGACAGAAACTATGTGACGCTCGACGATCCGTTCCAGCGCAAGCTGGCCGCGGAAGACCCGCGTCTGTTTCTCGAGGAAACCGGCGATTCGGTCGTGATCGACGAGATTCAGTACGCGCCGGAATTACTCTCCTACATAAAAATGGCGGTGGACGAGGAGCGTGCCGTCAGTGGTCGCTTTATTCTGACCGGTTCCCAGTTTTTTCCGCTCATGAAAGATGCCGGCGAAACCCTGGCCGGCCGGGTAGCGGTATGCGAGCTGCTGCCGTTCTCCTGGCGCGAGGCCTGCATGTCCGGAGCGGGCACTGTGGCGGATACATTTGAAGTTATGTGGACGGGGTTCTACCCGGATCCGCTGGTTCACGGAGTTGGGCGGGAGCGTTATT
>PUNB01000246.1 GCA_003552565.1 Lentisphaerota bacterium | reverse complement strand
GTCTATACACTTAGTCTATACACTTAGTCTATACACTTAGTCTATACACTTAGTCTATACACTTAGTCTATACACTTAGTCTTATACACTTAGTCGCCCTGCTTTCTGGCACTGGAGACGAAGGGTAAGAGACGAAGAGTTAGGACGAAGTGTGGGGACGAAGTGTGGGGACGAAGTGTGGGGACGAAGTGTGGGGACGAAGTGTGGGGACGAAGTGTGGGGACGAAGTGTGTAGAATTTCAGAGATTTGTGTGTACGAGTAAGTGTACGAGTAAGCGGACACCACTTCGATCACTGCTTTACACCTGCACGTACTCGTACACGTACTCGTACACCCTGATCCCGCTGTATTCGCGAATATTGGACGGACGAAGTGTAGGATGATGATAGCGGGCGAGCTGTCTAAGACCCCCGCCTGCTCGTCAGGCGGGTGGTATGTGTTCAATGGCTAAAAAAACATCGGCACACCCTCTCTATCCCCCTTTTCCCGCCCTCCACGACGGCGGTCAGGATGGTGGCCGGAGCTTCCAGCTCCGGATTGTCAACGACCCCCTCCTGCCTGCCAGGCAAAGCCCGGTGGCGGGAGGAGAAAGGATGTGTACGGTTAGCCGTTGTACATCGCCCCGGGCGCACAAGGCGCCCGGTGGCGGGAAACACATGTGATCGTTAGAGACACAAGGCGCCCGGTGGCGGACGGGTTAGTATAAACCTTGTCTTTTTATAGCCAAAAAAACGAACAATAAGGAAAAAAATATGCATATTGACAAACATCATGATGTTATGGAATGTTCAGGCCGGAACGGAATAAAGCATCGACTGCCTGCCGGTTCGTCGGCGGTGTCGTTTTTTCTCGCGCTGTTTCTATGGTTTTCGGCGAATCCCGCGGTGGCAATGGTTGAGACGGATTCCGCTTCTCAGTCGAGCAGCGGAGAAGCGATCGGCACTGCTTTTCTGGGGGAGGATGTCTTGTGGCGGCCGCGCGAGTCGCTGATCTTCCATATCTGGAACGAGGACGGTGATGGTTTCGAGGTGGATTTTACTCTGCGCGACATGGAGACTTACATGCAGGGGCAGCGTCCGGTCAAGCTTTGGGTGGTGGCGCCGGACGGCCAGGTGGCGGCGGAGAAACTGATTGAACCCAGCCGTAACCCAGCCGGGCAGGAACGTCACCGGGACGGCATTTACGACATGGGGCAGGATTTCCGCTATCGCGCCTGGCATCGGGCTTTCAGCGACAACGGCTATCCGGAGGATCGGGAAAGAAATCCCTATCTGGAGCATCCGGAGAAACTGGATGCCTCCAAGTACTCTCTGCGAGTCCCCGCCGCCGGGAAGGGCGCCTACCGACTGGTTGTGCTGGCTTCCTGGGATAACTGGATTTCGGTTGATCTCGACCGTCCCATGCCGATGGCGGTTCACGCTGGCAACGGGCCTTTGTACGTTCATCCTGGGCGTCTGGCCGGGGGTGCCTACCTTTACGTCCCCGAGTTCACCCGTGAGCTGGGCCTGGCCATGACCGAGGAGATTGAACCGTTCAACTGGAGTCTCGACCTGTTTGATCCCCAGGGGGAAAGAGCGGCAGAGATCAGGGCGGATCGTTTTTACAACTACGCCGTATACGAACCGGAGTATCGCGGCGATGTTTATCGGCTGGAGGTGGAGGGGGAAACGACCGGCGCCTGTCTGCATATCGAGGGAGTGCCGGCGCTGCTGGCGCCGGACCGTGAAACGGCGGAACTTTTCAAGCGAACCATTGAGATCGACGATCAGGAGCGTTTGACATCGCATCCGTTCCAGCGCACTCTTAATCGCTGGCGGGACGGTTTAACCGAGGCGGAGCTGGCTGTTGACACCGATATCGATACTTCGGCGATCAACGATCAGGAGATTAGAGGGCTGGTTGAAGAAACTATCGAGATCCTGGCTAAGCAATCGCCCGACCCCGCCGACGAAGCCTATCGCGGATTGACCGGCGGACGCGGGGACATCGCCACCATGGCGCGGGCCGCCAGCACTGATCATGCGGAAAACCCCTTTTACGCCGATGCCGCTCTGATCCGCCGGATCGCCCTGGGCCAGATTGAAACGCACCGTGGATTCCAGCCGCACTTCTCCTGGCGCGATAACGCACAGGATCTGCCGACGACCTTTGACCTCCCGGTAACCAATCCTTTCGGCGGTCCGCTGCGCTCCAACTATATTGACTTTGAACCGGGCCGGAAGCGGCATCTGGAGAATGTTCTGCTGCCGCTCAAGCCCTATCTGGACGAAGCTCTGCCCGGCGAGATTGTCGAGGCTCTCAAGAAGCCCTATGAACTGTGGACCTATGCCCGGTCAGTTGAGCACATGGGCGAGAGCAGCAATAAATGGGCGATGAACATTGACTTTATGCAGGGCATCGGCAAGCTGCTGGACCATCCCGAGAGGATCGAGCGGCTGGTCGACCGCCAGCTTGACCGTCTGCTGACCCCGGCGGCGGTCGGCAGAGCGAATCCTGATCCCACTCCCTACCGCAGCCAAGCTGGATACACCTTTGCCGGGCCCGCCGACATCGGCATGACCGGCGCCGGCTATGTCAGTGAACAATGGGGTTTCGACGCGGGCTACGCCGACAATACTGAACGCTACATGCGCAATCTCTTTTTCGCCCGGCCGGAGGATGGGAGAATCATCGAGTATTTCGAGCAGTTGTATTTCATCAACACCCATCTTTCCCTGCCGATTGACGGTCGGCATCCGACTGACAATCTGCGCCGTCAGATCGTATCGCCTTCGGATTCTTTCTCACGGCTGGAGCAGCACACCAACCGGAGCGGATTGCCGTCCGAGCTTAAGGATCGGATTACCTACGGAGATCTCTGGCATCGGGAACCGGAGCCGCGCCGGCCCTGGCCGGCTCTAGCCGAGGAGCCGTTCACGAAAGTTCTCGATAACCAGTATTATTTTATTAATACCGGCGAATATTATTCCATCCATTACGGCGGTGAAGCCTCGCCGCACTGGCGCACCTTCAACACCTCGCAAGCTTTCGGGGATGGATCGGCTGATTTTGTCGGCTACGGCGACGGCATGCGCGGCATCCCCCAGCGCAAGTCCGCCAACCCCGGCGGGTTGTCGGCGGTTTTCGTGCCGGGCACGGGTCCGACGATACTGGCTTTGAACCAGTCACCGGTCTACGCCAATACGCTGTGGGGAATGCTGCCGGAGCCGATCACTGAATACTGCGATGGCAACATGGATCCTGAAATGATTGCCTGCGGGTTTAACGACGCAGTTACCTCGTTCTGTTCCGAGTCCAGGGTCTACCGCAAGCGGGGCGAGTTTATTCACGCGCCGATAAGCTATTCACGCACATTGCGTTTTCAGGATGACCGGATAATCGTCAGCCTGGACTTCATGGCCATGCGTGATCTGGACTTGCAGGAGCTTAACGAAGCAATCCCGTTTTTCGCCCATGGCGACCGGGCTTTTCGTTTCTATGACCGTGACTTTAGACCTATCAATGAATGGGACGCCGCCGACAGCCGGCCGGACGCGGCGGACCTGCGGGCGTTCTGGTTCGGCAACCCCGAAAGCGGCGCGGGCTCGACTGTTATATTCGAGGATACGGTCGAGTCGGCCTGGGTGAAGGAGTCTGCCGACCGCAGCGGCCGCCTGCATGTCAACGTTCGGTCTCTGCAACTGCCCATGCCGAACCGACTGAGGGCGGGACAGCACCATCGGCTCCGCTATGTCATCCATTCCCATTCGGGGCCAGTCGCGGCAGAGGATTTGCAACAAATAGCCGAAGAGTTGGACTGAGAAAGAAAAATTACGAGGCATAGCCATGAAGGAAAATAAGAAGATTGCCAGACGTGACTTTCTCGGCATGGGCCTCGCCGGCGGTGCGGCTCTGGGAATGTCCTCCGGCTTTATGAGTAGAGAACGCATGAAGGCCGCCGGCTTCGGTTTTATGGGCGACCCAAATGTATACCCCGGCGGAGTCATTTATGTGGAGGATTTTGCCGAGGACGGTGTGATCACCCAGAACTCCATCGAAGAGGCCACAGAAAAAGCGAACGGCCGCCCGGTTGTTTTTCCGGCCAATGCTGTTATTGAGCTGCCCTCCGGGCGGGTGTTTCATTTCAATGTCCCCGTCGACTGGCGTTGCGAGGGTGTCGACGGCTGCACCCTGAAGATCGACCCGCAGGCGGAGCGGGAGGCGGGACCGTGGATGACCTTCCTCCGTTCAGTACGTTTTGAGGGCATGCACTTTGACGGCAGCGACCGCCAGAACAAGGGGCTGCGCTTTGCACCGGGGGCGGAGGACTCGGTGATTCTGCTGGAGGGATCTTCGCACCATTGGCGGCAGATGGCGGACAGCTCCGGGAGGGCGCCGGTGGGCGGCTTTGGCGCGGCCATCGAAAGCTTCGGGCGTTATCGCCATCTTTACGCCGAGCGTTTCGATCTGCACCATGTTTCCTCCGATGTCGCCTACGGGCGCCCGCGCCCCAACGTGAGGGGCATCAATTTCAGCGGCAGCGCCCGGAGCCACCAGGAGGAAAACGGTGGCCCCCGGCTGGCGGAATTCCATTCCTGCAGAATCTACTGGATCTACTGCGGCGACCATTGGGGAGAGGGTCAGATCGACGCTGACGGCATTGTATGGCGCAACAATGCCGACGGGCAGTCGCGCTGCCTGATACAGAATTGTTCTTTCTGGGCCAACGCCAAGCGTCCCATCAAGGTGAACACGGATTCGGACGAGGTCTATGTCATCAACTGCTTCTTT
This sequence comes from Lentisphaerota bacterium, assembly GCA_003552565.1. Lineage (GTDB taxonomy): Bacteria > Verrucomicrobiota > Lentisphaeria > Oligosphaerales > PUNB01 > PUNB01. The sequence continues at coordinate 2,575 of PUNB01000246.1, read as the reverse complement.
ACCGAGGAGAAGCTGCCGAACGGCGGTTATACCCGCTACCGGAATTTTGCCTATCAGGCAGGCAGCGGCCTGATCAGCGGCTGTGTCTGGGATTTCCCGCACGCCGACGCCTGGCCGACCTGGGGAATTCTCAACATAGTGGACGACCGCGGACACCGGCCTCTGCTGGCGGAAGGCTGTCGGGTGCGGGTGCGCGGCGACACCCCCGTCAACAGCCAGATTTTCCGCTTTTCCGTTGGCAGAAATCCCGTCACCGACGATGCGGTGTCGCAGTTCCGCAACTGGTCGATTGAAGTGCCCGGCGGGATTGACCGTCTTGTGTTCGCGCGAGTCGACGGCTATGATACCGAGGAGGAGGCGAAAAAACACGGTCCCCGCATGATTCTCTCTAACATTTTTGTCTCCCGAATCAACGAACAAACCTGGCGCCTGATCAATGCCTCCGAGGGCACCCGCGGCGCCTTCGCCAGAGCATGGATCAATGGCATTGTCATTACCGCCGGCAACACGAATCCGCGGGCGGCCGACTTGAGCGATGTTGATTTCGAACTTTACAGCTGACCACGGTGGTGAACATTCGTTCGTCAACGGCCCGAAATATAATATTCTTAGTCCCTTGGCATTCTTGTGAGAGAAAATCATAACCAGCTGGTGCTTCACTAGTTATAATTCGTAATCTGTAATCTGTATTGTGTAATGCGTAGCGCAAGGCGGGAGTTGTGAGTTTTATAAGAATCCCGCCTGCTTGTCAGCCGTTGAACATCCCCTGGGCCGCGCAAGGCACCCGGTGGCGGGATTCTTGTATGAGACTTCATGGTTTCAGGTTTCAGTGTTCAGGTGTCAGGACAATTTTGTTAAAAGGGGGTTTGCACAAAACGGAGCAAGGATTTTTGATTTTTACTTGATGTTTTATTGGGTGGATAAATTAAAACACAATGATATACTACAATTTGTAAATGAAGTTCGAGGCAGGAAAGCAATGAAACGGTTATTTCCCGTTTTTTTTGCTTGCTTTTGTAAATTTACAGCAGTGAATTCCACAGATGAACGAAAATCAGGGTGCAATCTTTCAGCAATTAGAGCCTTTGCGCGGACAGGCGAAGTACAATCAGATCAAACAGTTAATCTGTGATGAGCTGGTGCGCCTGCAGTTCAGGCCCGGCGACCGCCTATGGACGGAAAACGAGCTGGTTGACAAACTGGGGGTCTCCATGAACACCGTCCGGCGCTCGCTTGACGAACTGGTGCGGGAAGGACTGATCGAGAGACATGCCGGCAAAGGCACATTCCTTAAACGCAATGTGTTTGACAACCGCAGAGTCAGCAATCGCATTGTTTTTCTCTCGGTGCATACCTTCACCTGGATGCGTGAGCGTCCTTATTTTGGGCCGATTGTCGATGAGCTTGACCGGTCGCTGCGGGAAGCGGGCTATGAACTGGTTACACTGTCGCACACTATCGATCTTAACAAACCGGTTGACACCGAACTTGTATTAAGTCAGGATCCAGCCGGTATTATTCTTCCTTATTATGATTATAGATTAAAACCTTACATTCTCGGTTTGCAGAGCCTGGAGATACCGCTTCTGCTTATCAATGAAAAACTCGAAGGCTTCGCCGGGGCGCAATTTTATTTCGATGATTTCGGTGGCGGCAAGGAGGCCGCTCAGTATCTTATTGACAAGGGGCATCGCGCCCTGGGCATCATTAAAGGAAGACCGAAAAATCCCGCCAGCGATGAAAGAGCTGCCGGTTTTCTCGCAGGAGCGCTGGAGGCCGGGATAGAGATACCGGATGGCAATATTGTCCAAGCTGATTTTAGAGAAGAAACCGGCTATGCGGCCGTCGAATATCTGATTGCTCAAAGTGACCGTCCGACCGCCGTTTTCTGTTGTCACGATTTCACCGCTTGCGGGGCTTTGAAAAAAATTGATGAGCACAAACTGAGGGTGCCGAGGGACATGGCGGTGATGGGGTTCTGCGGTTTCCCTCTGTCGCCTTTCTATTATCCGAAGCTGACAACGATGAAAATGGACTTGCCGATCCTGGGACGACAATCCGCCCAATGGCTGATAGAGCAGGCTAGGAGAAGAGCGGAAAACCCTTCTTACCAGCCCGAGCCTTTCGTCGAAAAACTGCCCGTGCAACTGATCGAAGGCCAGACCGCCTGAACAACCGGGCATGCTCCAGTCTTCTAACTTTATATCACTTAGTCGCTGCACTTCGTCCCCACTACACTTCGTCCCCACACTTCGTCCCCACACTTCGCCAGTCCAAAAAGTTCACAAAAACAACTAATCGGAACGACTAAGTGTATGGGACAAAGTGGGGCGAGTAAGTGTATAATCTGCCGCTTGTCCTGCGAGCGGTCAAGGCGACAGCGGTTTGCGGATTGCTTCCGAAGCAATCCGCAAAACCATTCTTCTTGCCTCCCCTTTCCCCTTCGTGATCTTTGCGACCTTGTAAAAATTAAGTTTCATACAGGCTGCTATACCAAAGCGGTGAGAGCTCACCGCACTCCGAAAGAGCCTTCGGCTCGGTATCCTGAACTGATGCGAAGCATCCTCGGAGTGCG
>PUNB01000170.1 GCA_003552565.1 Lentisphaerota bacterium | reverse complement strand
CAATAATCCGCGGCAAACACTGAGGATCACTGAAGACAGCCGTCCCGACCGCCACTGCTCCGGCGCCCGCCAAAATAAATTCCAGTGCATGCTCAGCGTTTTGAATACCGCCCATGCCGATAATCGGCGCCTTCACCGCCTGAGCCGTGTCATAAACCGCCTTCACCGCCACGGGCTTGATCGCCGGGCCGCTGAGCCCGCCCGAAACATTGGCCAAGCGAGGGCGGCGGCTGTGTATATCAATCGCCATTGCCGGCAATGTATTGATAACCGACAAAATATCGCTGCCGGCGTCAACGGCGCATTTGGCGAAATCGCCGATCCGGGAGACATTCGGGCTGAGCTTGGTGATCAGCGGCAGCGTTGTCGCCCGCCGCACCTCCTTCACCACCGCGGCGGTCAGCTCTAAATTCGTGCCGAAACCGATGCCGCCTTCCTTAATATTGGGACAGGAAATGTTAATCTCCAAGGCGGCTATCCCCTCCCTCTCCTCTTCCAGACGACCGGCGACAACACCGTAATCCTCCACCGTTCTTCCCCAGATATTGACAATCACCGCCGTGTCCAGCTCACGCAGCTGCGGCAAATACTCCGGTTTGTTAATAAAATCATCAATACCGGGGTTCTGCAGGCCGATGGCGTTAAGCATGCCGCTGGCCACTTCAAAAATCCGCGGCGGCGGGTTGCCGGCGCAGGCAAACGGAGAAACGCCTTTCACTGAAATTCCACCCAGTTTATCGGCCGACAGCAGATCCTCGTACTCTCGGCCGTAGCCGAAAGTGCCGGATGCCGCGATCACCGGATTTTTCAATTCCAGAGGTCCTAAGCTGACATTTAATTCCGTCATCTAATGTTTACCTTTCATCCGGTTTCTGGCTTCTTCCAGTTTCCGCCTTTCGCGGGGGGTCAAGCTGGATAAACCATGGCTGCCGATTTTGTCCAGCACATCGTCCAGGGAAATATCGCTGGTGTCATCAAAATCTTTATTCCGTCCGGGAGAATCTTTTCGTCCCTGAGTATTCTTAAAAACTTGGAAGCCGCGTCGACGCGCTCTGGCGCGCTGAAAGCCGAACTTATTGAGCAGAAAACGCCAGAGAGAAAAATTTCTCCAGCCGGGCACCCAGTACACAACGAAAAAATAACCGCCGATCAACCCCCCCAGATGCCCCAAATGCGCCACCTGCCCCTGACCCCGCTGGAGAGTGTTTATAATTTCCACCACGGCGAAAACCGTCACCAAGGTCTTCAGTTTTATCGGTATCGGCGGAAACAGCAGCATATACTGCCGGTTCGGCGCCAGCATCGCCGCCGCCATCATGATTCCAAAAACGGAACCGCTGGCTCCGAGAACCGATGGATACTGGGGCGCCCCTTGTGGGTCCACCGCTATCGGTGATGTATTGAAAATCAGCCAGATACCGCCTCCGATCAGGCCGCTGACGAAATACAGTTTCAGCAGTCTCTCCGGACCAATCTGCTGCTGCAACGGCGCCCCGAAGATATAAAGCCCCCACATGTTTAGAAGAATATGAAAAAAACCTCCATGCGCGAACATATAAGTGCCGAATCGCCAAAATTGCAATCGCCTAACAGAATCCCAGTCAAGTGTCAGTAAAGGTGTCAATCCATATCTCAAATCTTCGCCGCCAGTCATCAGCTGCAGAATAAAAACCGCCGCGTTGGCGATAATTAAAGGTTTGATAATCGATCCTTCTCCTGGACGAAAACCGCCGAAGCCAGGGCTGGGACGACGATGATAATCACGTTCAGAAAACATATTTTTATCCTTATCAGTCAGTTAGTAAAAAACTCAAATAATCCCGCAACATCGACACTTGGCATAAGTCCGGGTTGCATTGAGCTATCCAGTTAATCTGAAAAAACCTGATCCGTTGTCCTCAAACAACGTATTTTTTTTGACTCGCGACAAGCGACCAGCGACTATAATACTTTGGGGTTTGCCAGCCAACATGAAATTTCATACAAGCCCGTCCGCCACCGGCGCAAGGCGCCTGATACCCCGAGAGACAGACCTAGTCTCGGGCAACACCTCGGGAGCGGCCGCGTCCTCGCGGCCATTAAAGTGTGCTCGCAGGGGAACGGGCTCTGTTTTGGCTCGCAGGGACGCTCGCCCTCCATTATATGGCCGCGAGGACGCGGCCGCTCCATTTTTGGTGACTTTTTGCATGCCGCGCCGTTTTATCACGCCGGAGTTTCGAAGGCGGAAGGCTTTGCGGAGTCGGATGTTTTTTTGTGGCTATAAAAAGTCCAAGTCTCACATAAGCCCGGCCGCCGGCGCTAAGCGCACCTGATACCCAGCGGGAGAGATTTGTTGAATGTTTTCCTGACACCTTAACACTGAAACCTGAAACCAAAAAGTCTCACATAAGCTTTCCTATCCATCTTTCGGAAACGGCAGTGATTCCTGGTCCACTCTTTCCTGCGCCGCCTGCGGAAACAATTCCTCAAAGTCATCATAAGCTACTTTATCGGCGGGCGGCCAGAATCGGTTGTCGCGAATATCCTGAATGATTCCGGCAGCACAATCCCAAGCGCTCGACAGCAGTTCTGCAGATGCGCTGTCCCAAAGCTGAATTCCGGTCTGATTTATATCCCGCGGCAGACAGAAATAACCGGCCTCGATCGAGGAGTTCCCCCATTTCTGCTGAGCCATAAGAATATAGAGAGGCAGCTGCAGATCCGCCCAGGCCATTTCTTTGCCATTGACCGTAACCAGAGCGTAGTCTCTGACTTCCGCGCCGCCCGGCCTGCGCCACAATGTCCGGTTCGGAAATACCGCTTCCTCCGCCGTTTTATAATCCAGTACTCGCAGCCTACCGTCGAGATGACGATCCACACGATCAATGCGCCCGGACACCTCCAAACCTTCAATCTCAATGGAGGCGGCTTGCTCCGAAGCGGACTCGGTATAAATCACCTCCCAGCCCTGATCATTCAATTCCGCCTGCGCCATCGCCGCGGCCCGCAGTCTCCGAAGCATCGCCTCTCTTTGAAAGAACAATGACGGCGGGCGCGACTCGCCGAACCTTGCTTTCATTATCGAATCCAGACTTGCGCGTAAACGATCCGCTATGATCTCAGCCTTAGTCTCCCCGCGCAGCTCTTGCGCTCCCAGTATTTCCAAAGCTTCATGGCAGAGCGAACCGAAATCCAAAGCGTCCAGTTCTATTTTGGTGTCATCCTGGCGCTCCATCTTCAGCAGATGCCGCAGGTAAAAGCGGAATGGACATTGAAGATAATCCTTCATTCTGGTTACGCTGATCTTTTTCGGCAGAGGCGCCGGCGGAATATGCAGGCGCCAGCTCGATTCCCTTTTTACCGGTTCACCCTGAGGATTCTCATCAGCGAACAGTCGCCGGGCCCGTTCCGGCAATTCTTCATCGGGACAGCGGAAAAGCAGCCGTGAAGGTTTTAGAGGATCACCTTGCGCTGTGTGTTTTCCGAGGGTAATAACAATACCCCCTTTTCGCCGCCGACATTCAATCATAGAACGCAGCAGGTAAGCGTCCCGCGCAAAGCGACGGCGATTGTCACTCAACCCCAAAAGCGTGCATGCCTGGTCAGGGAGATAACGGCCGCCGGTGACACTGGCGGGAACTCGATGCTCATTCATCCCGGTCAAAATCAGGCAGGGGGCATCGTCCCACAGCAGTTCCAGCCATCCCTGCAGATCAATCGCTCCGGCAGGACGTTCAGGGTAAACCTTGGCCTGCGTAATCATAGCGGTCAAGATTTCCTGACAAACAGAGGCTGAAAGGTCCAGTTCCCGGATAAAATCGGTTTCGATCTCCAAAAGACTGTTTGTGACCACCTCGGCCGCCTGCTTGAATGTCCTGTCTTCCGGAAGATTGACATTCAGTCGCCGATGGCGGTAGAGCCGCCGTAAAACTTCCAAGAGCGACTGCGAAAACTTTGGGTTCTTTTCAGATAACCGGGCGGAAAAAAATCGACAGACTTTCTCCAGTTCCGGGTGTTTTCCGGGCCGCTTGTCAAGCTGTTCCAGCAGGTCAGAGAATCTGACAAACAAGTGATGATTCTGCAGGCAGTCCAGAGATAACAGACATTGGCTTATCTCAAACTCTTCCTCCTCTGCCTGAAAAAACTCGAGCAGAGCAGAATGGCGCAGCAAATCGGCAAAATCACTGAACTGCCGTTCATCGAAAAAAACGAGCAGTTTGAGGGCGAGCTTCACCAGCGGATGCTGTCCCACCTCCATACCAGCGGGATCATAAACCTGGCGGCCTTGATTTGTCAATTCATCTTCAAGACAGGGAACCACCTCGGCATCGGGCACTCCGATCACTAAGTCGTCGCCGGGCGGAGCCTGATGATCGATGATTTCAGCGACGCGGCGGGCCTGCTGTTCCGGCTCCTGACACAGAAGCAGGTTGTTTTCAGGCTCGGGAATGTCTATCAACTCTTTTTCCCACACTTCCGGCAGGGGCCGGCCCCATTGGTCAAAAGTTTCGGCCATCTCCTCCGGGGCATGAATGTAAATATCAACTGGAATTTCAACCGCCAGCTTTTCCAGCGCCGTTACCGCCAAAGGCACAGGATCAGGCACCCCGATCACCTTGACATGCCCAATTCCCGCCGGCGGCTGAGCATCGCGGGCCTGGGAAATTTTCAATCGGTTACCATCCTGGCGGTCAAACCGCTTTAATATTTCAAGATACCGTTTCTCCAGCTCAGCCAGCTGTTGCCAGCGTTCAGGTTCTGGAGAGGTCTGCATCTTCGATGCTGTTTCCTCAATCGTCAAAGCGTTTTCCGCCAGCCGCGACTGTAAAGCGGTCATGTCCTTGGCGATATTCAGTACCCAGACTGCTGAAGGTTCGTTCGGAAAATCCGCCGAAGGGAAGACATCCGGATAATCTCCGGGGCTGACCTGCTCCAGCAGTCGGCACCAGGCACCGATTGTTTCAGCTCTGGAAGCCGATGGCGGAGAAACTGTTTCCGCGGGAGCAAATAAAATATCAGGTGTGACTATCGGCCCCGGAATAACCGCCCCGTCGGCCTCGGCCGCCTTTTCCGCCAAGGCCTCCCGCAGCCTCCTGCCCGCGTTGCGAGTGGGCACGACAGTCAAGGTATCCCGCAGATCCGTGCCGCGCTCTCCTGGGACCGCCTGCAGTGCCTCGACCGCCGATTTCACCAGCGGCTCGCGCCAATCGAAGAAATGTCGTTTTACAATTGCCATGGTTCACTGACGCATCCAACGCATAATCTTCTGCAGATCCTCCCAGGCTTCGCGTTTTCGGGAGTTAACCCGCAAAAGATAGGAAGGATGATAAGTCGCCATCGTCGGAATCTCCATGTATTCATAGAAATTTCCATGGAGTTTAGTAATCCCTTTCAGCCCAAGCATAAACTGCAAAGGCACCGCTCCGAGAAGAATCAGAAAACGCGGCTTCAGCAATACTATCTGGCGCCGCAGATAAGGAAGACAGTTTTGAGCTTCCTCATCAGAGGGATTACGATTGTCCGGCGGCCGGCATTTCACAATATTGCCTATGAACACCTCTTCCCGCGCCAGCCCCATCTCCTCGATCATTTGATCCAGCAGCTTGCCGGCCCTGCCGACAAAAGGTCTGCCGCTCTGGTCTTCATAATGACCGGGGCCCTCGCCTATGAACATAACCGGCGGACATCGAGAGCCTTCACCGAAAACCGTATTCGAGCGGGTACGGCAAAGCTCACATTCCCGGCATTCCCGGACGCGCTCCCGCAGCTCATCCAGGTTCATTTGATCAATATTTCGCGACATGTATTTTGATCCTTGTCAAAAACGGTGTAACCTTTCTTTATCCAGCAATTTGCCCCGTTCATCAAACCTTACCCCTTCGACCGCCAGCAATTGCTTTTTACGGGTTACCGCTTCACCTCGAGTTTTTCCCTGAAAGCCGCCGCTCCGCAAATCCCCCTTTATCACTCGATGACATGGAACCAGGGGAGCAAGAAAATTATTTCTCATCAGCCGCCCGACCACACGCGGGTTAACTCCCGCCTGATTCGCCAGTTGTCCATAAGTGACCACCTTTCCCGCCGGCACCTGCATTAACAGCGAATAAACCTTTCTTCTTGCCTGGAAGTTCATAAGATCAACTCGTAAAAATCTGTTTGCAAAACCTCCATCCCCAACCATAGTACTAAGGTTGCGGATTTCAAGAGACAGCCTCAGGAAAGGAACTGTTAAGTCGTGAGCACATTATCAATTGACTGGAATAAACTTGGCTTTCAATACCTGCGCGCCAACTGCCATGTTCGTTATGTTTACCGGGACGGCAAATGGGATCAGGGACGGCTGGAGGAAGATGAGAATATATCCATACACGTCGCCTCCACCGCTCTGCATTACGGTCAGACGGCTTTCGAGGGATTAAAAGCCTTCCGCTGTAAAGACGGCAAGGTGCGTATATTCCGGCCCGAAATGAACGCCGGCAGGATGAACAACACGGCTCGACGCATCTGCATGGCGCCGGTGCCGGAATCATTGTTCCTGGAAGCAGTTAAAACCGCGGTCAAGGCCAATATTGAATATGTGCCTCCCCACGGCACCAGCGGCGCCTTGTACATCCGCCCTCTGCTCTTCGGCAGCGGGCCGCAAATCGGGGTCACGCCTTCCCGAGAGTACACTTTCATCGTTCTGACCATGCCGGTGGGCACCTATTACAAAGGCGGCTTAACCCCGGTTTCGGCAGTGATCTATGACGAATACGACCGGGCCGCCCCGCTGGGAGTAGGCAACGTCAAAGTCGGCGGCAATTACGCTGCGTCGATGGAACCGCATGAACGAGCCAAGCAGGAAGGTTACGCGGTCGAGCTTTATCTTGACGCGAAAGAACATAAATATATTGATGAGTTCAGCACTTCCAACTTCTTTGGGTTGACCGCCGATCAGAAATATGTCACCCCCGACTCTCCGTCCATCCTGCCGAGTGTAACCAATAAATGTTTACAGCGGATCGCGAAAGACATGGGCATGGTTGTGGAAAGAAGGCCGGTGGAGTTCAGCGAAATTGATCGTTTCGCAGCCATCGCCGCCTGTGGCACGGCCGTGGTCATCACCCCGGTCAATCGGGTTGTCCGCGGCAAAGAAGTTTATCAAATAGGCCCCCCTCAAGGCACCATACCGGAATTACAGCGGCTTTATGACCAAATCACCTCCATTCAGCACGGTGACATACCGGACCCGTACGGCTGGATGGTGGACCTGGAATAATGCACCGCGGCTGTAAGGTGTCTTGCGATCTTCTGTTCAAAAATGTGTTTCCGCCTCGGGGCATCCGGCGCAACGCGCCGGCGGACAAGCTTGTATGGGACTTCGAATATATAACCTTGTCTCGAATCCGCCTGAGGCGGATCCCGAACCTAATTCTAAAGTCAAAAAACACTGGACAAGGT
>PUNB01000201.1 GCA_003552565.1 Lentisphaerota bacterium | reverse complement strand
TTTGGCTGGAGTCGTTACGCTGGTGACGATGGTTTGTCCATCGGTCTGGATAGCTTTGGTGACTCCGGTCCGGCGGAAAAGCTGGCGGAAGAATACGGGTTCACTCCCGAAAAAGTGGCGGAAAGAGTGCGTAATTATTTGCGCTCATAAGAACTCGAGTACGGGAATTATTTTGTAATGCAAGTTGAAGGCGCGCCTGTTTTAAACAAAGCAGGCGCGCTTTTTCTTGCACAATTCGAGGAGCGCTGAGGGCGGAGATGAAGATCAGAAGCTTGCCCTGTTTTGCGCTTGTGTTTTTGCTCTAATCTGATTCACCGCCGACGCAAGGTCGGCGGGGTCTTAGTACTCGCTTTTTTTTGGGGTGCGCTTTTTCTTCCGCGAGGCTCTTGTCCCCCGCCCCCGTCGGGCTTGTCCCGGCGGAGCGACAGATTAAAGTGTCTCACCTTGCAATTTTTCTATGGAGTATTCGCTGAATGTCCCAACATAATATTCCCGGCTCCAACATTGGTTATAGCCCATCACATAGCTTAAATTATTCATAAATCCAAGTGCGATGGACTCCGGTGAATGATCCACTGCTCCACGGATGGCGGCGTGAATATGATCGGGCATGATAGACAAGTGAGAAATCTTATAGCCTTTCTTTTGGGCAATGGCCGCGCAAGTGTCATATAATTTTGTAAAATTATCATTTCGCGTAACCGGGCAACGCCGGTCGGCCACTACTATGACCAGATGTAAATTATACCAGTAGCGCCCGCTTATAGTATGAGACGCTTCCTTTAAATGAATACTTGAGTCGGAAAGAGTGAAATTTCCGAGAAATCGCTTAAATCGCGGGTCCACATAATTACTTTTGCCTGCCTGACTGCGGATATATTTTTCAACGATATTCCGGGTATTATCGCCGAGCGTTCGCACGGAGAGTTTGCGTCTGAATGAATCGCGTAAACCAATTTGGCGCAAAGCATACTGCAGGCGCCCTTTGATGCGTTGAGAGAAGGAGATCGGGTCAACTCCCACTTCATTAAGAGTCAATATTTGCAGTATATTGCTTTTAAAATGGAAATTTTCAGGCTTGATTCCGTCTTTCAACCATGCCTTCCGACAGGCCTCGATAGCGGTTCGGATATCTTCCTGAGTCGGATAAGACGGTTTGAACCAGCCTGTCCAGTCGAATGCAAGTTTATGTATGGGGTAAGTGTTGTTGGGAGTATAAATGGGCTGGAGAGTCATGTTTTTAAGGTTGTGTATGGTTATGATTGAGCTTGGGCCTTTATCACTTTCCGAGGCCCTTGGCGGGTAGTTTGCGTTGTTCCTCCGGGAAGCCCGTTGAAGGCAGGCAGTCCGGAAGGCTGAGGGCGGAGATGAAGATCAGGAGCTTGCCCTGTTTTGCGCTTGTGTTTTTGCTCTAATCTGATTCACCGCCGACGCAAGGTCGGCGGGGTCTTGCACGCCCTTGACTTACTATCGACACAAGGCCGCCGGGGCCTTCCGCTTGTTCTTACGCGAGACTGAGGCTCTTGTCCCCCGCCCCCGTCGGGCTTGTCCCGGCGGAGCGACAGATTATCAGTTCAATCTTCCCTTTCGCCGTCAGTCTTTCCGATGGGAACCTCTTGCTCTTCCAGCTCCACTTTCAGGGAAAAGAAATCGAGCAAGTCTTTCAAGGTTATAATGCCGACCAGCTGATCGTTGTCAACCACCAGCAGGCGGCTGTTGGCACTGCTGTTCATGCGAGAGAGCGCTTCCATGGCGTCCTGTTCAGCTCTGATTGTACTCTCAGAGGAGAGTTGCAGCATAATATCCCCTACCGTCATCTGTTGCCAATCCGTGGACGGGATTTCCTTAAGCTTTCGAGTCGTGATGTAACCGACGAGTCGGTCATTGTCATCAACCACGGGGAAAAGTTTGTGATGATAGCGATAGACATACAGATCAATAAATTCATCCAGAGATATCTCCGAACGCACCGCCACCGGATTCTCGGTCATAAAACGGGCCACTTGTTCACCACCCAGTGCCTGGCGCAGCAGCAGTTGTTTATATGAATTAGAGGCGGCATTGCGCAGAAAAAGGCCGATTAAACAATACCAGATGCCGCCGATAACAGCGCCGCCGACAATGCTGAGCACTCCGAGGAATATGAACATCATGCCGACACCGCCGCCGATTCGGGAAGCCAGCTTAGTGGCCCAGCGCATGTTATTCTTCCATCCCCAAAGAGCCGCCCGCAACAGTCGGCCGCCGTCAAGGGGAAATCCCGGAATCATGTTGAATACGGCCAGGGCAATATTGATATAGCCCATGTAAATCACGGCTCCGAAAGCCGCCTCAGCGTCTGGAAAACGAGCGGCGAGTTGACTTACCAGCAACAGAAAAACACCTAGAATTAAACTGGAGAGCGGGCCGGCCAGAGCCATTAGAAATTCAGACTTCGGGGTCTGCGGCTCTTCATTCATTTCCGCCACTCCGCCGAAGATGAAAAGCGTGATTCCGCTGATCGGCAGTCCGTACCAGCGGGCGACGATAGAATGACAGAATTCATGCCAGACAATGGAAAAGAACAGTCCCACCGCTCCCCCCGCACCCATCAGCCAGTAAGTGCCCGGGGAATCGATTTCCGGGTACCACTGAGGAAAAATTCCCGTCGCCAATGACCAAGTGATAAGCAGGCCGATCAGTATCCAGCTGGGATCGACTCGAACATTGAAACCGAATAAATTGAAAACTTTTACCGCGTGTTCAAACATAAAGCGCGCCTGTTGTAATTATTTGCCTGTTTGGTTATGTTACTTTTGATTAATTAGGCCGAGCTGTTAAAAACTTAAATTAATAAACAGGATTTGCAAATGGACAGGATCATTATTCGCGACCTGCGCCTGCGCTGTACAATCGGCGCGTTTCCACATGAAAGAGAGCATCCACAGGAGGTGCTGCTCAATCTGGATCTTTATACCGATATCAGTGCCGCCGCGGCCAGTGATCAGCTTTCGGAGGCGGTTGATTATAAGGATTTAAAATTCCGTATTTTGGATTTGGCCGAGTCATCAAGTTTCCGCCTGGTGGAAACTTTGGCCGAGTCTATTGCCGGTTCCGTTCTCAAGGACAAACGTATTCAAGCGGTTAAACTTCGTTTGGAAAAGCCGGGAGCTTTGACTTTCGCTCGAACGGTGGGGGTTGAAATTGAAAGAAAACGGGAAGATGTCAAATTATGAGGCGGGATCAGTTTAAACAGCTTATGTTCGGGACACTTTTCAGCGGTTCGCCATGGCGAATTATGAAAGCGGTTCTGTTTATTATCATCATGAGCTACGTCGGCCTGGCGGTTTTTCTGTTTTTCTTTCAGACAAACCTGATTTACCTGCCCTCCTCGCAAATTACTCAGACTCCGGAGGATTACGGACTTGATTATCAGGAATTGTGGCTGCCGACGGGAGAGCGGAATGAAAAAGTGCACGCCTGGAGTATACCGGCGGCTGAGGCAAATGACAGCGGCCGCTGGGTACTTTTCTGTCATGGTAACGCCGGGAACATTGGCGGCCGCCTGACCATGGCGAAAATTCTGCGAAATATGGGCTTTTCAACCTTGCTTTTTGATTATCGCGGCTTTGGCAGGAGTGAAGGGCGGCCCTCGGAGCAGAACACCTACGAAGACAGTCTCGCCGCCTGGCGCTGGCTGACCGAAGAACAACGAGTTCAGCCGCGGGAAATCATGATTTTCGGACGCTCACTGGGAGGCGCTGTCGCCGCCTGGCTGGCGCGGGAGAAGAATCCGGGACTGTTGATTGTGGAGTCAACCTTTACTTCGATACCGGAGATGGGGCAGCAGCTGTATCCTTATTTTCCCGTCCGCTGGCTGGTGCGTCATCACTATCCGGTGCGGAAATTTCTGGCGGACTACGATGGGCCTCTTCTGATTATGCATAGTCGAGATGATGAAATTGTGCCTATGGAGATGGGCCGGGAGTTGTATGAAATCGCTCCGGGGGAGAAACAGTTTTTTCAGCTCCGCGGCGGGCACAACGAGGTTTGGTACGTTATGGGCGATGAATACGAGGATATCCTCCGCCAAGGCATCGAAAACCTTTGGCCGCCAGCTGGTGATCGCTGATTAGTCATGCATTTGAGACGAATAGAGGTGAATCAGCTCGGGCCGCCAAGGGCCTTATACGCCCGAGGCGATGTTCAGCGGCTGTCCTGCGGGTGTTGCTCTTTTCGCCGCCGCCCGAGACGGTGAGAAACAGGGTGAAAAAACCTCGTCTCGAACCAAAATCCGATTGGTTTTAATGTTTTCATCCGAAATGGAATATGGTTCGGGACAAGGTTCGGGACAAAGTTGAACCCAGGAATGCGCAATATACCTTTTCGCATACCCTCTAACTAGACCAGCGGACAGGCCGAGGCCAGCAGGCCGTAGCGCGGTTTTATCCGAACCGGCAAAACTTCCGCCTCCAGTTCCTCCACTTCCTTAACTTCTCCTCGCAAGTATTCTTTCAGTCGCTGTTCAGCTGTTTCCAGGCGGCTGATAAGGCCGCCGTAGCGAATATCCAGAATTTCCCAGCCGAAGGGCTTATTCAGCCGCATCCACTGTTTTCGATGAATGTCTTTCAGTTCTTTGGCCAATCGGCGCAGGCTGGGAAGTTCTTCAGTCGCTATTGTCTTCAAGGTATTGTGATCTTTAGTGTTATATGCTTTGCGAAGACGTAATCCAAGTTCCGCTTTTCCGGCCAGCAGACGGGCGAGTTGGGTCGGCACATCGAAGACCATGCCTTCAGCTGAGTTGCTCTGCCTGTGACTTTCCAGCGTCCGGCTCAGTTCCTGGAAATGACGTTCCAGCGGTTGTCCGTCAATGTCAGCGTCTGCCAGTCCGAGGAGCGGATCCTGCCATAATAATGTTTTGGCGAGATTCTCATGTTCTCCCAGTTGCTCATCCTGATTAAGGCGGCTGAGGTCTATAAAGGCTTCATGCTTGATTCCTGTGTTGTCCCTGATTCTTTGCTGCAGGGTGTTGCTGTCCGGTTCTTCGTCATGGTATCCGTGCTCGGCTAAATATTGTAAACCAAGCAGACCGCCGAAGTAATTGCCCTCCTGCCCGTCGTCTCCCCAGAGAGTGACCATCGCTTCGCGGACCTTTTCCAGTTTACAGGCGGTCAAAGAATTTGCCAGAGCCGGTAAGGTGATATCGTAATTTACTCCGAAACGTCCCCAGGTGAAGACTCCGCCGGCGAACATCGGCTCTTTGCGGGATAATTCTCGATGTTGACGCAATAGCTGTCGGTGGGTTTCTATGGGCAGACAGCCGTAACGCCAGTAAACGGGTTGTATTTCCGCTGGCATTTGCGCCAGTATTTCCGAAGAAAATTTTGTTTCCGGGTCGTAGCCGCTATGTGTGGTGGAAGCGAACTTGAACAGCATATCACTCCAAATCATTGGTTTAAGCTTATGCTGCCGGGTTATTTCATTTACCCCCTTAAGGTGACGTAGAAAGAGCGGGAACGGTGCTTGATATCCATGCTGCCGCAAGGAAGCTCCCAACCCCATGTCGGAAGCTTCATCCATGCCGATGTGGATGCGCCGGGTACGGAACGGCCTGCTGGCGGCGGCTATTAGCTTTTCGAGAAACTGATAGGTTTCCTGATGATCCGCCAGCAGTGTGCGCGGAGTATCCCGCACAGTATCCGCCGCCGGCCAGCGCAAATATTTCTCCAGGTGCGAGAGAGTCTGGATACAGGGTATCATTTCGATGCCGAGGGCGGCGGCGTATTCATCACATTCTCTGAGTTCCGATTCTGAATATGCTCCGCGCATATAGCCGAAAAATGGTTTTTCCGGTACTTCATAGGTGTCTTCGGTGTACAGCATCAGCATGTTCAGGCCCATGTTTGCCATTTTCCTAAGCATCCGTTTGACTGTTTCCACCTTCAGAACCGCGTTGCGCGAGCAGTCAAGCATAACGCCGAGGGTATCGAAACAGGGAGTTTCCTGTATTTCCAGACTTCGGTTATCGCGAACAGCGGCCGTCAATAAAGCCAATGTCCGGAAAAAGTGAATCGGCTGATTATATTCAATTATTGCATGATCAAGATTGCTGTTAACTTTTGCCAGTGTTATTTTGAGAGGCCCTTGCCGTTGTTTAATGTCAACCGGCAGGCCGTCGGCGCTTATAGTGAAGCCCAGCTCTTTTTGCTGTATTGCCAACCCTTTACGTATGGGAGCAAGATCTCCTTTCAAATTAAGTATCATATCCAAATACTCCAACTTAGTTAATTGATTTTGAGCATTTTCCACGTATAATATGATTTTACTTTCAGAAAAATCAACACAAATAAAATGTTGCGTTTCTCGATGAACAGCAGAAAAATTATCTCCTTGTTGTCGTTAATCGAAAAATGTTTGGCATACATCTTTCCTTTGCTTCTGCTGGCGGTCTATCCGATTGCTTTGTTCACTCCCGCCGGAACGGGAGTGTTGCAGCGGTTTTATTTTTCTTTTCCGGCGGCGATAACGGCGGCGCTTCTGGCGGCAATTCTTTTTTGTCTGGGTGAGTATCGAACAGTTGACGGCGGAAGTTCCACCAAAGTCATCCAGTTGCGAAACTCTTTGTGGATAGCTCTTGGCTTGTTGTTTTTCCTGTTTTTACTCGGCCGGCCGAAGTCACCGGCGGCGGCCATTACTTTTCTTGCTTTGTTCGCCCTGCCCTTCTGGCCGGCTTTGGCTCATCGGCGCCTGCTGCCGACTCGCTTGCCGATTTGGCTCGGTGTTGTCTGGCTGATTCATTCGTCTCATGTTGTCTGGGAAATTTTTGCCGGGCAGCAGGCGGTGGGTATTTGCGGCAATCGCAATTGGATGGCCGCTTTTACTTTGGCCCTGACTCCCTGGGCATTGGCCGCGGTCGGTTATGTCAAGCGGATGAGAGAGCAAAAGCGTCCATCCATGAATTGTTTACAATCGTGGTTGGTTTATGGCGCTTACGCGCTTATTCTCGCGGTTACGTTCGGTGCTTTATGGTATGGTCGTTCACGGGCGGTCTGGCTGGTGCTGGCGGTTTTTCCTTTGTGGACTCTGGCAGTCCGTCTCTTTTCCGTTCGTTTTCGAATAATCCTGGCAGTGCTCATGGGTGTCGCTGCTGTCAGCTTAACCCTGGTCGGACCGGGAGTACTGGAAAAGGCCGACGCGGATGGAGTGCGGCTGCCGATGTGGCAGTCAACTATGTTGATGATTGCGGAAAATCCCTGGGTTGGGGTGGGAGCGGGTAATTTCCGCCGAGAATTTCCGGAATACCGCCAAGAACAACAAATGGCTTCGCCGAAAGCCGCTTCGGTTACAGATCATCCGCACAATGAATTTTTGCATCTGGCGGTTTCCCTCGGGCTGCCGGCGGCTTTGTTATGGCTGGCTTTGCTATATCCCCTGGTCGCTCCGCCGAAAGGCAGCCGGAAAATCTGGCGCGCCGAATATTTTTCCGCGTTCGTCCTGGTTGCGCACGGCATGCTGGACTTGACTCTTTGGCAGCAGCCGACGGGTCTGCTGGCGCTTTTCTGTCTGGGATTGTTATGGCGGCCCCTGGTCAATTG